>NZ_JBIXLN010000005.1:0-144118 GCF_045798555.1 Paeniglutamicibacter sp. MACA_103
GCCCCGGACTCTAGGGTATCGAATGGATGGCGGCGGACTCAGCCCGCCGCTTCGCTGCGCGCCATGCGCAGCTCCGCCAGGACCCGCTCGGTGTGTTCCCCGAGCGCCGGGACCGGGTCCATGCGGATCGCCGAGTTCCGTGCCGTCACCGGCGGACGCAGGGAACGCAGCGGGCCGACCGGTGAACCAACGTCCACCCAGCGTCCGCGTTCTTCCAGCTGCGGATGTTCGGACAATTCGTGCATGTTGCGCATCCGGGCATTGGCGATCCCCGCCTCATCCAGGCGCGCCACCGCCTGCTCAACCTCGAGTCGTCCAAACACGGCATTGATCGCCTCGTGCAGGGCCTCGCGGTTGGCCACGCGCAGCGTGTTGTTGGCAAAACGCTCGTCCCGGCCCAATGGTGCGTCTCCGAGCACCTCGGCGCAGAAGCCCTGCCATTCGCGTTCGTTCTGGATCCCGAAGAACACCGTGCCGCCGGAGGCCTCGAACGGGCCGTAGGGTGCAATGGTTGCGTGCTGGGCTCCGGTGCGCGGCTGCTGCTTCCCGGAGTACTCGGCATAGAAGTAGGGCTGTCCCATCCATTCGGCGAGGGCCTCGAGCATCGAGATCTCCAGGACCTCGCCCTTGCCGGTCTTGACGCGGTTGAACAGGGCCGTGAGGATCCCGGTGTAGGCGTACATCCCGGCGCTGACATCGGCCACGGAGATGCCGACCTTGGCCGGCTCGGCCTCGCTGCCGGTCACCGACAGCAACCCGGCCTCGCACTGCACGAGCAGGTCATAGGCCTTCTTGTGTTCGTAGGATCCGCCGGTGCCGTAGCCGGAAATGGAGGTGTGGATCAGCCGGGGATTGATTTCCAGGGCCGCATCCGGACCGAAGCCCAGGCGTTCGAGTGCCCCGGGTGCCAGGTTCTGCACCAGGACGTCCGCGCCCCGGATCAACTCGTGAAGGGCCTGCTGGCCTTCGTCGCTTTTCAGGTCCAGCACGACCGATTCCTTGGAACGGTTCAGCCACACGAAGTAGCTGGCCATGCCGTCCACGCTTTGGTCGTAGCCGCGGGCGAAATCCCCGCTGTCGCGTTCGATCTTGATGACCCTGGCGCCGAGGTCGGCCAATTGGCGCGTCGCGAAGGGAGCCGCGACGGCCTGTTCCAGGGATACGACGGTGATGCCTTCCAGGGGGAGGTTCTTCATTTTCTGTCCTTGCTCGTCGTGAGTTGTTCGGCGCGGGCCAGCATTTGCCTGGCTTGTTCAATGACCGGCCGGTCGATCATCCGTCCATCGATCTGCGCGGCCCCCTCGGCTGCGACGTCAACCACCCGGCGGGCCCAGGCAAGCTCGTCCTCACTCGGGCTGAACGCCGCCAGGACCTGGGCCAGCTGGCCCGGGTGGATGCACAGCTTGCCCCCGAATCCGAAGTTCCGGCTGAGCACGGCGTCGAGCCGCAGCTGTTCGGCATCCTTGATGGCCAAGGACGGTGCGTCCAGCGGTGCCGGAAGCCCGGCGACCTTGGAGGCCAGCACCAGCACCGAACGGGCGTGGTCCAGTGCCCGCGGCTCGGGGCCAAGCCCCAAGTCCAACGCGTAATCCAGTGCCCCGAAGGCAAGGCGGTCCAGTCCCGGCGTGGCCGCCAGCTGGTGGGCGTTGTGCACCCCCGCCGCCGATTCAATGATGGCGACCAGGCCGATTCCGTCGGCGAGGCGGGCGCGAACCGATTCGATGCCCCCGCGTGTTTCCGCCTTGGGCAGCAGGACCCCCAACAGGCCATGCCCTTCACAGGAGGCTGCGCGTTCGAGCATTGCCACATCGTCGGCGAAGTACTCGGTGCTTTCATCGTTGATGCGCACGAACACCCCGGCGGTCCCCTCGTCCAGGAATCCTTCCACCATGTTGCGCGCCTTGGCCTTGGCGGCGGCATCGACCGCGTCCTCGAGATCGATGATGACCGCGTCCGCCCCGGAGGCGACGGCCTTCGCGTAGCGTTCGGGGCGGTCCCCCGGCACGAAGAGCCAGGTCAGGGCGTTCGCCGCGAGGTGGGAACCGGAAGCGGTTTGGCCGGCTTCGGTTTGCAGCGTGCCGGGCATGCTAGTTTTCCTCGACGTTCGGCAGGCTTGACTCGTCCGGGCGGGCCGATTCGACAGACGGCAGGTGCCCCTGCCGGTAGACCATGAAGGTGCGGCGGTAGCTGATGACGATCTTTCCGTCCTGGTTGTACCCCTCGGTGGCCACGGTGACCAGGCCCAGGTTGGGGCGCGACTTCGATTCGCGGGTGGCCAGCACCTTGGAACGCGAGTAGATGGTGTCACCCTCGTACACGGGGTTGGGCATGCGCACTTCGTCCCATCCCATGTTCGCAAACACATTCATGGACAGGTCGATGGTCGACTGGCCGGTGACCAGGGCCAGGGTGAAGGTGGAGTTCACCAGGGGAAGGCCAAACTCCGTCTGGGCGGCGAAGTTCTTGTCCAGGTGGGTTTTGGCCACGTTCTGCGTCGACAGGGTGAAGATTTGGTTGTCGTTCTCGGTCACCGTCTTGCCGAACGGGTGGTAGTAGATGTCCCCCGGGGTGAAGTCCTCGAACAATCGTCCGGTCCAGCCCTCGACGACGCGGGCTTCGCTAGCAACAATATTTTCCATGGGTTCCTCCATCTGTGCCGAGGCTTCTGCAACGACCTCTGTAGTTCAAAATATATTCACTGCCTTAGTCAAGCTTGATCCATAGCTGCCCGCAAAGTCAAGGATTCCCTTGACATGGGCCAGTTTAGAGAAAGGGGTTGTGGGAACAAAATATTTTCTGTACCGTGTTCTACAACGCAAACTTCCCGGCTCCGCCCGGGAACCACTTTCCACCATCAAGGGGACGAGATGACCGCCGTGCTAGAAACCAACACGACCGCGAAGCCAGGCCTGGACGAACTGCGCAGCACCGTTCGCGACCTCTGCGCAGACTTCAAGGACGAGTACTGGCGCAAGACCGACCAGGAGCGGGCCTACCCGCAGGAGTTCGTCGACCGGCTCACCGCCTCGGGCCTGCTGGCGGCCCTGATCCCCACCGAATACGGCGGACTGGGCTACGGGCTGACCGAGGCCAGCGTCATCATGGAGGAGATCAACCACTCCGGCGGCCACTCGGCGGCATGCCACGCCCAGATGTACACCATGGGAGCGTTGCTGCGCCACGGCAGCCTCGAACAGAAGCAGGCCTACCTGCCGGAAATCGCCAAGGGCACCTTGCGCCTGCAGGCCTTCTCCATCACCGAGGACAAGGCCGGCTCGGACACCACCAGCATCGAGATGGCCGCCGTGCGTGACGGTGACGACTACGTGCTCACCGGGCACAAGTCCTGGACCAGCCGCATCGAGGAATCCGACCTCCTCCTGGTGCTCGCCCGCACCTCACCCAAGGGCGAGGACAAGACCCGCGGCCTGACCCTGTTCCTGGTGGACCTGCGCCAGGTCCGCGCCGAACAGCCGGACACCCTTCAGGTGACCAAGGTGCGCACCATGTTCAACTACGCCACCAACCAGCTGCACTACCACGGCATGCGCGTACCAGCCTCGGCCGTGATCGGCGAGGTCGGCAAGGGCTTCCGCTACGTGATCGACGGCTGGAACGCCGAGCGCATCCTGCTCGCCTCCGAGGCCATCGGCGACGGCTACTGGTTCACCGAGCGCTCCACCGCCTGGGCCAATTCCCGCATCGTCTTTGACAAGCCCATCGGCGCCAACCAGGGCGTCCAGTTCCCCATCGTGGACGCCTACATGAAGGTGCGCGCCGCCGACATGATGCGCTACGAAGCGGCCCGCCTCTTCGACGCCGGCGAACCGTGCGGCGCCGAGGCCAACATGGCCAAGCACCTGGCCTCGGAGGCCAGCTGGGACGCCGCGAATGCCGCGCTGAACACCCACGGCGGCTACGGCTTCGTCGACGAATACGACATCGAGCGCAAGTTCCGCGAGACCCGCATGTTCCAGGTCGCCCCGGTGAACAACAACCTCATCAAGGCCTTCATCGGCACCAAGGTCCTCGGCCTGCCGCGCTCCTACTAGCCTCGACATGTCATCGGTTGCCGGCAGGCGGCTGATTTCTTGATTGTCCCAGGAACGACGGCCTGGGCGGTTTCCAGACAGGCCGTGATCGCCATGTCGCTGGCCCAACGCCAGGTTCCATCTCCCGGGAAGGGTTTCTTTCATCTCGATGGGCCTGTGCAGTGCACGAGTCTTATGCCTCGAGATGCCCTTTTCGCCAGCAACGGCGTAGGCGCGCGGTGCTTTCGATGAGGTTGGTGAAAAGATGTGATTCGGGTGCGGCATCGGGGACCAGCAATCTTTTCTGCCGTGCGCTGCTGATGATTTTCCCGGCGATCCCAAAACAGCCGGTAACTCCAGCACTTCAGGTCCCAGACCCTGGTCGCATGGTCTGATGAGAGGACGCCGAGCTGCATCCAGGACACGGGGTTCACCCCCGGTGAGGTCCGACCAAAGTTGGTTGGCTGAAATTGAGTGGGACGTTATCTCACAGATGAATAAGTCCTAATCGGTGCCGTCGCAGGACATCTCTAATGGATCTTGGCAGGTCTGGTACCCGCTGGCAGGATAGGTGCCACCCTCGACGACGTGACTCACTGGACATCAGTCCCTGGACTTCAGGTGACTTCTCACCGACCCGTCCGTCTCCGGGGGCGGCATCAGCCTGACCCCTTGCCCTGGCTTGATAAAAGGTTGACCACACCTTCGCGGTGCGTGTCTCGTTAGAGATCTGCCGGACAAGACTTCAACACCAGACCGATGCCACCACCAACGGCAACCGACTGGAAGAAGGATCACCGTCATGACCATCGTGGCAGAAAACTACCGATACGTCATCGGCATCGACACCCACTCGCGCACCCACACCTACGCCATCATCGACACCGCCACCGGAGCCCGCGTGGGTTGTGAAGCATTCCCCGTCACCAAGCCTGGCATGAACCGCGCCACCGCCTGGATCCGCAGGAACACCACCGGTGAAATCCTGGCCGCCATCGAGGGGACCAACTCCTACGGTTCTTCCATCCGCCGTGCCCTGATCGTTGAAGGAGTACGGGTGGTGGCGGTGAAGCCGCCCAAGAAAAAGTCCCGTCATGGCATTGGGAAGAATGACGTGTTAACCGAACTACCCAAGCCCATCCGGAACAACCATAGGAGCAGCCGGTGGGCATCGGCTAGGTTCTGTTCCCATGGACAACCAAGAGAACGTCCCCCGGGTCCTGGCCCGGCTGGAGGTACCCCCGTCGGGGGCGCTGGTGGCGACCGGCGAACCCTTCGAACCCTTCCGGCTGGTTGACGCCACCGGGGAAAGCATCGGGCCGGCGGCGGCCTACTTCGCCGAGCTTTTGGCCTGCGGCCGGTCGGCCAAGACGTTGCGCTCCTACGGCATGGACCTGTTGCGGTGGTTCAGGTTCCTGGCTGCGCTCGAGGTGGAGTGGGACCAGGCGACCCGGGTCGAGGGACGTGATTTCTGCCGCTGGCTGCAGGTCACCCGCAAACCGGTGCGCCCCCATTGGCGGCATCCGGACGGCGGCGGCCCGATACCCGAGACGGCAGCTGGGGCAGAAGAAGTGGCACCGGGTCCCGGCGCCACCCCGGAGGGCGATCGGTACGCCGCGGTCACCGTGGCGCATTGCGAAAGCGTGCTGCGTAGTTTCTACGACTTCCATCTGGAGGCCGGGACCGGGCCGATGCTCAACCCCTTTCCGCTGGCTCGATCCCGGGCAGGCTCCCGGGGGCGGGCACCGCACAACTCCACCGAAGGATTCGGCGGGAAACGCCGGGGCCGCTACCGGCCCAAGGTCGTCACCGTGGCGCCCAAGGCGATCCCCGATCAGCAATTCGACCGGTTGTTCGCGGCCTTGGGCTCCCACCGGGACCGGGCGTTGGTGGCGTTCTGGGTCTCGACCGGGACCGGGCGTTGGTGGCGTTCTGGGTCTCGACCGGGGCCCGGGCCTCGGAGTTGCTGGGTGCCACGGTCGCCGATGCGGATCCCGGGCAGCAACTGATCACCGTGATCCGCAAGGGCACCGGAGCGCTGCAACCGCTGCCGGCTGCCCCGGATGCCTTTGTTTGGTTGCGGCTTTACCAAGCACAGATCCAGGGCCTGGTTCCGTCGGGCCGGGACGAGCCGTTGTGGTGGACGCTGCGTCGCCCGTTCAGGGCCTTGACCTATGATGCGGCCCGCGCGATGTTTGACCGGGTGAATGCCTCGTTGGGCACTCATTGGTCGTTGCATGACCTGCGGCATACGGCCGCGTACCGGATGGCACGGGATCCGCAGATGCCGTTGACGGACGTGCAATGGGTCCTTGGTCATGCTTTTTTGTCGACTACTCAGCGGTATCTGAATCCGGTCACCGAGGAAGTCATTGCCGGGGTTCTGGCCTTCCATGCCCGGCAGCTGACGCGTGACCAGGGCCCGACTCCTGCCCCGGAATACCGGCCCGAGAGTCTGGAAATTCTCTTCGGAAAGGACCCTTCATGAGCGGGAACGGCCAGTTGACCGGCACTCCGGTGAAGAGCAGCACGGCTGCGGGCCAATCCGCGGCGGGCAGGACGGTGGCACCAACAGGCGCGCAGTTGAAGGCAGGGTTCCACTCCCGTGTTTCCGGATCCTCATGGCCTTCGACCTGCCTGGACCGCGCGGCGGTGCTTGAACGGGTTCTCACGTTGCCGTTCAGGCTGGAGAATTCCGGCAGCCAACGGCCACGGACAGCCGGGGTGTTGGCGGTGCTGGGTTGGCTCTCATCGTTCCCGGGGGAAACGTGGCAGCAGCGCTGGGAAGCCAGCGGGGCCGAGGCCGCCACCGACTGGCGGGACTTGTTCACCGCCGAATACACAGGCCGAGGGTCGGCCAATTCCCCTGCACCGCGCCTGAGTCTTGGACTGCTCGTCCTGATTTGCGCAGATGTCATCCGTCCAAGCCTGGGTTGGTTGTTGAGCTTCGCTCCGGCCCGTCGATCGTTGGCACTGGAGATGGCCCGCACACGCGATCAGCAGACGTTTACTGCCATGAAGCACACGTGTCTCACCGAGCAGGTGGGATTGTCAGTCAGTCAGCAGGCACTGACCCACATCGCTGCGATCATGGCGGCCAAGGGCGGACTTGTTGCCAACATCGAAGTCGGCGACTGCGTTGAACTGGCGGAGATCATGGCCGGACTTCCAAGGAAAGCCCACAAGAATCTCCACGGCACTCTGTTCTATCAACTGCTCCGCTGGCATGGAATCCTGGGAGAGGAAGCGCCGGCCGCGCTGGAGATGTTCTCCGGCAACGGGCAACCGACCTGCGAACAGCTCATCGACCGCTACAACATCACATGCCGCCCGGTGAGGGACGTGCTTGTGGACTACCTGCGTGAACGCCAGCTGGCCTTGGATTTCTCCTCGCTGCAACACATGGCCTACCTGTCGGGCAAGTTGTTCTGGGCCGATCTGGAGGCCCACCACCCGGGGATTGATTCGTTGAAACTTCCACGCGACGTCTCCGCTTCATGGAAAAAGAGGGTCATGACCCGTACCTTCACCAGCACCACGGCCAACGGTGAAAAAATCCAGAAAACCTTGGAGCGTCTTGATGGGCGCAGCGTTCTTTCGGCGGTGCGCGTTTTTTACCTGGACCTGGCCGAGTGGGCCGACGACGACCCCACCCGCTGGGGACCATGGGCGGTCCGATGCCCGGTCAACGCCACCGACGTCTCCCACAAGAAGGCCCGTATGGCCCGCAAATCCCGGACCGACCAACGCACCCGCGAACGCCTGCCGGTGTTGCCCGCGTTGGTCTCGTGGGTGCAATCCGAGCGCGAACTCACCGACGCACGACTCTCGGCCGCCAAACGCACCGAACCCGGCGACAGCTTTACGTCAGCCGGCCTTACGCTGCGCCGCTCGGTCATGAAGCTACCGGGCGGCAAACACATCTGGGCAGAACCACCGGACGGCGGACCACGCGTTGACCTCATGTTCGAGGAACACCGCGCCTTCTGGACGTGGGCGATGGTCGAGGTGCTGCGGCACACCGGCATCCGCATCGAGGAACTCGGCGAGCTCTCGCACCACAGCTTGATCCAATACCAGCTGCCCGACACCGGGGCACTGATACCCCTGCTGCAGATCGCCCCGTCCAAGACCGACGCCGAACGACTCCTAGTCATCTCACCCGAACTCGCCGACGTGCTCTCCCAAGTTGTTTCCCGGATTCGTGCGGGCCAACCCCACGTGCCAGCGGTCGTGTCCTACGACAAGAACGAGCGCGTCTACAACCCGCCCCTGCCCCTGCTCTTCCAATGGCACCGGCGCCTGGAAAACCGGGCAGTCTCCGAGAAAGCGCTTCGCGGCTACCTCGATCACGCGCTGGACGGCATCGGGTTCAGGGACGGTGGCGGGAAGCCGTTGCGTTACACCTTCCACGATTTCCGGCGGCTCTTCATCACCGATGCGATCATGCACGGCATGCCACCACACATTGCCCAGCTGGTCGCCGGACACCGCGACATCAACACGACCATGGGATACAACTCCGTCTATCCCGAGGAAGTCATCAAGGGCCACCGTGAATTCATTGCCCGCCGCCGGGCCCTGCGACCCAGCCAGGAATACCGCACCCCCACCGACGAGGAATGGGACGAGTTCATCGGCCACTTCGAACACCGCAAGGTCGCCGTCGGCGACTGCGGGCGCTCCTACGACACCCCCTGCATCCACGAGCACAGCTGCATCCGCTGCCCACTGCTGCGACCCGACCCCACGGCCCGGCCCAGGCTGGTCCAGATCCGCGACAACCTCATCGAGCGCATCAAGGAAGCCGAAACGCACCGCTGGCTCGGGGAAGCCGAGGGCCTGAAGGTCAGCCTCGCCGGCGCCCGAGCCAAGCTGGCCGAAATGGACCAAATCACCGCCCGCCGCACCACCACCCAGCTGGGCATGCCAACCTTCACCCAGACGGCAGGCCGCACCAACATCGACCCCAAAAACGCCTCGAAAAGCCCGTAATTACGCCACAAAACCTTGCATATTTTAGTTCGGAGAAGACCAGATTGACGCGGTCGCTGCCGCGATGAGTGTTTTGGGGCAGGAGACCGATTTGTTGCTTCATCCCCGTCGCGACGGGGAACGTGCGGCCATCAGCGTGCTCTTGGCGGCCCGCCGCCGGGTGGACCACCAACGCACCGCAAACCGCAACGCACTGAACGCACTGGTGCGGCAGGTCGACTTGGGGATTGACGCCCGCAAGGCGCTGAGCGACCGACAGGTCAAGGAAATCTGTGACTGGCGGGCACGGGAGCATGACACCGTTGACCAGAGGGTCGCCCGGGCAGAGGCAATCGACCTGGCAAAATCCATCAAAGCCAGCAAGACACGTCTCAAGGAAATCGAGGTCGAACTGGTTGACCTCGACGAGATAATGGCCCCGGGATTGCAGGACCAATTTGGCATGGGAGCGGTGACCGTGGGAATCATCCTGGCGGCCTACTCGCACCACGGTAGGGTCCGGTCCGAAGCTGCCTTCGCCGCCCTGGCCGGCGCCTCACCACTCCAAGCATCTTCTGGTAACACCACGCGTCACAGGCTCAACCGCGGAGGCGACCGACAGCTGAATATGGCCTTGGACATTATTGCCAAGCATCGGATTAGAGGAGACGAAAAAACCAAGGCCTACGTTGAACGTCGAACCGCAGAAGGACTGAGCTACCGAGAAATCAAACGATGCCTCAAACGCTTCCTAGCCCGCTCAATTTTCCGTCAGTTGGAACAGCTTGGGGCTTGAATAAATCCATAAAAGGGTCGGTGAGAGAGTGTTAAGCCTCGTATGTGAGCCCCAAAACTCAACACTCTACGTCTTCCTCACCGACCGCGTCTTGCCCGACCTTGGTCATGTCCAGCCCGGGCGGCGCGGGCGCAAGACCGTCCTCAGTGACGCCGAGCTGCTCTGCCTGGTGGTCGCCCAGCACCTGCTCCACGGACATTCCTCCGAATCGCGGTGGGTCCGCTACGCCCGCACCCACCTGCGGGAAATGTTCCCCGGGATCCCACAGCAATCCGGCTACAACAAACGCGTGCGCGCCGCCGGAACGCTGATCTCCGCGGTGATCACGTCCTTGGCCCGGGACACCGAATCCTGGCACGAGATCCTCCGCCTGCTCGATTCGACCCCGATTCCGTGCGGCACCAGCCGTGAAACGGTCAAGCGCTCCGACCTGGCCGGCCACGCCGGCTACGGATACTGCGCCTCGCACTCGCGCTACTTCTGGGGCTTCTGCCTGTACCTGATCAGCACCCCGGAGGGCATGCCGGTCAGCTGGGGACTGGCCAACCCGAAGCTCGGGGAACGCGAGGTCACCGAGGCCCTGCTGCGCCACGACCACCACCTGGTCCGCGACGGACAGGCCATCCTCGCCGACAAGGGCTTCGCCGGAAAGGACTTCGAGCGGTTCATCACCCAGGACCTCGGCGCCAACCTGGTGCGGCCGGACCGCAAGGACGAAAAGCCCCGATTCGGGAAGTTCGGCGGCATCCGCCAGTGGATCGAGTCCGTCTTCGACAGCATCAAGGGCCAGCTCGGGCTCGAGCACCACGGCGCCCGGACCCTCGACGGGCTCTACGCCCGCGTCGCCTCAAAGCACCTGGCCCTATCGGCCGGAATCTGGCACAACTGGAAAACCCACGAACCCCGAAAACGCCCCCTGACCGCCTACGACCACTGATTTCAATAGGACTTAATCATCTAGGAGCGAAGGGCGGGGCAGCTGGCGCCCAGAACCCCCGCCAGCACAGTCGCAGCTGCCTCGAGCGAGCCGATTGGATCCGACCCGGAAGCGATCAGCACCAGGCCCGGGTTCGCCGGTGCTGGCCGGTTGGCAGCACGAGGCTGGACCTCCACCCGTCCAGCGGCGAGCTGCAGCTCGTGCCAGCAATCGTCAAATCCACGCAGCGTTCCCTTGGCACGCACCAGCCGGCTGGATTGATCTTTCAGTGCCCGGGCCACGTCTTCCACCTCGACCGGATCGGACACAGACAAGGTGCTGCTGGCGTGGGCGTCGGCATGCAGATCCGGTTTTTGGGAGGCGTTCCACGCTGGCTCCGACTCCGGCGGCGCGCCTACGGCGAATGCGCGGGCGGCGGTCCGCTCCGGATGGCAGCGGTCTTGTTCCAGCAACCTGGCCTGGGGGGCCGCTGCGGAGCAGGCATCCAGCGCGGCGCCGATCTCCGCGGCGATCGCAAGATCCGTCTTGGTCAGCAACACCACGTCGGCGGCGGCCAGTTGCCGGTGCACGGTGTCCCCGACATACTGATCGCGCAGCAGGCGGACCACGTCCGTGGCATCCGCACAGACGAGGACCGGCCCGGGGGCGAACCCGGGGTAGCTGCCCCAGCTGGCGAGCTCGCCGGGGTCGCCCACCCCGCTGACCTCGCAGAGCACATTGTCCAGGTCGGTGCGTGCCGCCAGCGTCGTCATGGTGCGTGCCACGTCGTCGCTGAGCTGGCAACAGATGCAACCGTTGGTCAGCTCGATGGTGTCACCATGGGCCGAGGCGATCAGGTCGGCATCGATGTTCACGGACCCGAAGTCGTTGACCACCACGGCGTTGCGCCCGGGCAAGGCACCGGCCAGCAGCAGGTTGACCAGAGTTGTCTTGCCCGAGCCCAGGTATCCGCCGATGATGCCCAGCCGGGTGCTCACCGGGCACCGGCCTTCGCCGTGGCCCGCACGTTGCTGACGTGGTGGCGTCCGCCGACCACGGTACCCAGGACGTGGATGTCGCCGATTTCCTCGCCCGGCACCTCGAGCGGATCCCGGGTGAGCACCGCCATGTCGGCGAATTTCCCGGCCTCCAGTGAACCGATCTCGTGGTCCATCTTCAGCATGTACGCCCCGCCCAGAGTGACTGCCTCGAGCGCCTGCTGCGCGCTGATGCGCTCGGCCTCGCCCATCACCCGGCCGGAGACGGTCAACCGGGTGACCGCGTGCTTCATGGTGTGCAGCGGGCCCAGCGGGGTCACCGGGGTGTCCGAGTGCAGGGAGATCGGCACCCCGTGGCGCAGCGCCGTGGCCGTGGCGTTCATCCGCGAGGCCCGGTCCGGTCCCACGGTGATGTCCATGTGCTGGTCCCCCCACGCCCAGATGTGGTTCGCGAAGATGTTGGCGCAGGCCCCCAGGGCCGCCATGCGCCGGTACTGCGCGGTGGTGCTCAGCTGCGAATGCGTGCAGGTGTGCCGGTGGTCGGGCCGCGGGTGGGCGGTGAGCACCGCCTCCAGGGTGTCCAGGAACAGCTGGGTGGTCTGGTCCCCATTGCAGTGCACATGCACCAGCAGGCCTGCCGCGTGGAAGGTCTCGAAGGCCTCGCGGAATTCCTCCGGGGTCACCGCCCAGATGCCGTTGGGCTGGTCCCCGAGGTAGCCCGGTTCCAGCAGGCGCGCGGTGAAGCCCTGGATGGAGCCATCGAGCATGAGCTTGACGTTGCCGAAGCGCAGCTTGTCGGTGGAGAGCCCGCGCAGCTTCACCAGCTGCTGCGCGGCCTCGGTCAGCGAGAGCGCGACCTTGCCGACGCCGACCCCGAAGTGGAAGACGTTCAGGCGGGCCGGGAAATCCCCGTCAACCACCGAGCGGTAGAGTTCGACCCCGGCGTCGTCCATCAGGGACCTGGAGCCCAGGTCGGTCAGGGTGGTGGTGCCGGTGTTGACGCCGTCCTGCGCAAAACCCCGCAACGCCGCAGCGCTGATACTGAGCAAACCGCTGCCCTCGGTCAGGGAAGCCGCCAGGCCCATTGCCGCAAATTCCTGCAATTCTCCGGTGGGTTGGCCGGCCACGTCCTTCACCACACCGGTGACGGTGGTTGTTTCGTCGATGGAGCAGCGGCGCAGTGCCGCCGAGTTCACCGAGCACACGTGCCCGCTGGTGTGCATGATGTGGACGGGACGCGTGGTGGTGACTCTGTCCAGATCGCTCGCAGAGATACGCTGGCCGGTGAAGTAGATGGGGTCCAGCCCCCAGGCGAGCAGCGGGGCCTCGGGGTCCTCGAGTTCGGCCTCTGCTTCGCTCAGACGCGAAAGCACGTCCTCGACACTGCGGCATCCCTGCCACCTTCGGCCGTCCGGGGCAATGCGGTCAACCAGCCCCACATATGCGTTGGCGAACATGTCGCCGGATTTGGCGTGGCTGTGCGCCTCGACGAAGCCGGGGATGAGCACCGCATCGGCGTAGCGTTCGTCAAGCACGGCGCCGGGGTAGGCCATGAGTTCCGCGACGCTGCCCACGGCGCGGATCCGTTCCCCGCGCACGGCAACCGCGGCGGCGGTGGGGCGTGCCGGATCCAGGGTGCGAACGATGCTGGCGGGGTAGACGATGGTCTGTTCCATGTGATGTGTTCCTTTCACTGACTTCAAAAACGGGGAAGGTTAGGCGAAGCTCGGGGCGTGCACCGGCAGTGCAACGAGTTCGGAGTGGTGGCAGGCACTGCGCTGGGTTGCGGAGCCGTCCTCTGGCTCGGTCAGCTCGGGGCGCTCGGTGCGGCACTTCTCGCTGGCCAGCCAGCAGCGGGCAGCGAACGCGCATCCCGTGTAGCGCTTGCGCGGGCTAGGCAGGTCCCCGGTGAGCACGATCCGCTCGGTGGTGGTGTCCTCCGGATCCGGGACGGCCGAAAGCAGCGCCTTGGTGTAGGGGTGCTGCGGGTTGTTGAACACCTCGGCGGTGGGCCCGATTTCCACCACCCGCCCCAGGTACATGACGGCGACCCGGTCCGCGAGGTGCCGCACCACCCCCAGGTTGTGCGAGATGAACAGGTAGGTCAGGTTGCGCTCGCGCTGCAGCCTGGCCAGCAGATTCAGGATCTGCGCCTGGATCGACACGTCCAGGGCACTGGTCGGCTCATCCAGCACCATGAACTCCGGATGCGTGGCCAGGGCCCTGGCAATTGCGATGCGCTGGCGCTGCCCACCCGAGAACTCGTGCGGATGAAGTGACAAAACCTCCTCCGTCATGCCAACCTCGAGGATCGCCGCACGGGCCTCGTTGCGCGCCTCGGCCATGCTGCGCCCCGAGGCCAGCAGCGGCTCCATGATGGACCTGGCAACGGTGTAGGTCGGATCCAGGGAATCGTTCGGATCCTGGAAAACCATCTGCATGCGTTGGCGCTGGCGCTTGAGCTCGCGGCCACGCACCGTGTCCATGCGTCGCCCGTCAAACTCGATGTGCCCGCTGCTGGGCTGGCGCAACAACATGATGGCCCGCGCCAGCGTGGACTTGCCGCAGCCCGACTCGCCGACGAGGCCCAGCGTTTCCCCGCGTCTGACCTGCAGGTCCACCGAATCAAGGGCGCGCACCGCGTTGCCGCCGCGCGCCGCGAATTCCTGGCCCACCTGGTGGCATTCAACCAGGATCTCTGCCTCGTGGCTGCTCATGAACGGTCCTCCGTGACTAGCTCGTGGGTGGACACGACGCAACGTGCCGTGTGCCCCGGGGTATGGGTGTCAAGCAGGTGCTGCGGCTCGGCGCAGCGTTCCTCGGCCATCGGGCAGCGCGCCGCGAACCTGCAACCCGGCAGCGAACGGTCCTCGGGCCTGATGCCGCCGCTAATCGCCGGCAAGTCGGTGCCCGCGGCCTGGGTGCGCCGCGGGATCGAGGCCAGCAGGCCGCGTGTGTAGGGGTGCGCGGGGTTTTCCATGACCTGCGCCGGGGTTCCCTCCTCCACGATCTGCCCCGCATACATGACCGCCACCCTGTCGCAGGTGCTCGCGATGACGCCCAAATCGTGGGAGATCAGCACCATGCCCATGCCGGTCTTGCCGCGTAATTCCGTCAGCAGTGCCAGGATCTGCGCCTGCACCGTCACATCCAGTGCCGTGGTTGGCTCGTCGGCAACCAGCAACCGGGGATTCGCCGCCATGGCAATGGCAATCATGACCCGTTGGCGCATGCCGCCGGACATCTGGTGCGGGTACTGGCGCATCCGCAACTCCGGTTCCGGGACCTGGACCATGGTCAACAGTTCCAGGGCACGGGCGGCGGCGCGACGCTTGTCACGCTCCCCGTGCAGGCGCAACACTTCGGAGATCTGGTCCCCGATCCGCATCACCGGATTCAGCGCACTCATGGGTTCTTGGAAGATCATCGAGACGTCGTTGCCGCGGATCCTGGACAGCTCTCGCTCGCCGAGCCCGACCAGGTCCTTGCCGGCCACCCGCAGGCGATATGCCTCGGTGCGTGCCGCTGCCGGAAGCAACCCCAGCAGGGCCAGTCCAACGCTCGACTTGCCGCAGCCCGATTCGCCAATGATGCCCAGGATCTCACCCTCGGCGACGCGCAGGCTGACGTCGGAGACGACGTCGGGCCCGGTCCCGTAGTTGATGTTCAGCCCCCAGATGTCCAGGGCCTGCCTCGCATCGGTATCGGTTATTACTGCCGGAACAACGTGCGTGGTGGAGGTCATGGCACGAGCCATCCCTTCTTCAAGTTGATTCGGAATGAATACGGGTCCGGGGCGTATCCCTGCAAGCGCGGGGACCAAAGCTCTTGGCGTTGAGTAACTACATAAGGAACAAGGTTCAACACCTGGTCGGCGACCTCGGTCTCCAACTGCTGGAGTGCTTCCTTGCGCTGCGCAGGGTCGATGGTGGTGTTGAGTTTCTGCCACAGTGCCGTGGCTTTCTTGCCATGTGCGCCGGTGGTGTTGGTCGTTGCCTTTGGGGAGAGGAAGCCTGCGAAGTATGCGGAGGCGTCGGAGCGGGCCACCCCGGGGATGGCAATGATGCCCTTGAATTTTCCGGAGACGAACGTTGAAAGCGTGTCGGCCCACGGCAGGGGATTGAGCACCAGTTCGATGCCCACGGCCCGCAGTTGTTCCTTCATGACTTCGTAGAGGGCGATGTCGCGTGAGAACGAGGCGTCCGAGGGGTAGGTGATGGTGACCTTGGTGCCGACGGCATTGGCGTCTTCGAGCAATGCGCGGGCCCCCTCGGGGTCATGGGTGTAGTTCGGCAGGTCTTCCGGGTGCTCGATCGCGGCCGGATCGCCAACCGGGACGATGCCAGCGATTTTCCCGTAGCCGTAACTGGCCAGCAGGGCGATTTTCTCCCGATCCATGGCCTTGGAGATGGCCTGCCGGATCCGGGTGTCCTCGGTGGGCCCGCTGGTGGAATCAATGTAAAGGCTCAGCGAACGGGTCGCTGCATTGTGCCCGATTTCAAAGCCCTCGCCCTGGACCTGCTCGGCCAATTGCTCGTCGCCCAGCCAGATGGCGTCCATGCTTCCTTGGCGCAGTGCCGCAAGGCGGGATTGTTCGTCAGCGAAGATGCGGAAATCAATGCCGTCGAGATAGGGCAGCTGAGGGTCCCAGTAGTGCTCGTTGCGGCGCAGTTCCAGCACCACGTTATCCTGCCACCCGGTCAACTTGAAGGGACCAGTGCCCACCGCACCGCGTTGCCGCTCATCCTTCGAAGCCGAGCTGTACCAATCCTTGTTGACGATGCTCCCGGTTCCGACGTCGGAGACAACCCCCAGGAAAACGCCGCTGGGGGCGGAAAGGTGGGCATCGACGGTGTGGTCGTCAATGACCGTGGCGGATTCGAATTCGTTCAGCAGCCTGGCCTGAAGGGTGCCCGACGCGGCCATGGTTTCCAGGGAATACTTCACATCCCGTGCGGTGAAGGGTTCGCCATTGCTGAATTTCACGTTTTTGCGCAGATGGAAGCGGTAGGTGGTGGCATCAAGTTGTTCCCACTTGGTGGCCAGGCCGGGTTGGATGTTTCCCTGGTCGTCCCGGGTGAGAAGCGGTTCGTAGATCTGTACCCAGAAATTCATTCCGGAGAACGCCTGCGCGGAGTAGGGATCGATGCCGCCGGCCACCGGCTGGACGTCGGTGCCGTATTGCAGGATGCCCCCGCGAATCGGACCATCGGGGATGTCCGCGGCGCTTACTGCGACGCTGCTGCAACCGGTGAGTGCCAGCAGTCCCGCGAGCACCAGGGCAACGGTGCGATTGTGGCGCTTGGTCATGGGGTTTCCTTTCGGCCGGAGCGACGAGTGACGGCCCCGGGGAGCGTCACATCGGCGATTTTGCGGTGGCGAATGATGGCCAGCAGTGGGGCAGTGGAAATGTTCAAGGCCCCATCGCGCGGGGAAAGAAGTTTTTGCAGGCCGTCCGCGATGAGGTTCCAGGCGATGGTCATCGCAATGATCACCGCTGCTGGCAGCAGGATGAGCATCGGTTCCCTGGCCATGAACCGGGTCGAATCGGCGATCATGCGCCCGGCTGACGGATCAGGCGGCAACACGCCCTGCCCCAGGAAGCTAAGGATGGCCTCGACGAGCACCACCATGGAAGCGGTGGCGGCAAACTGCACGAACAGCGGAGTCAGTGAGTTTGGCAATAAGTGCGTCGCTGCGATCTTCAGTCGGCCTACGCCGGAAATTTCCGCTGAGGTGACGAAGTCGCGTTCCCGAAGGCTGATGGCAGGAGCGCGCATGACACGGGCGAATCCCGGGGCCGAAATGATGGCCAAGGAGATGATCAGGGTCCAAATTCCAGGACCGAATATCACACGGGTGACAAGCGCCAGCAAGATCGAGGGAATCGCAAGCAGTACGTCGACTCCACGCATTACAAAGGAGTCAAGAAGCCCACCAAAGTAACCAGACAGCAGCCCGAGCCCGGAACCGATCAGGGCCGCGAGCATGGTGGAGGCGAAGGAGATGAGCAATCCGGTGAGGGTTGCTGCGGCCAGCCGGGTGAAGTTGTCGCGTGCAAGGTTGTCGGTGCCCAGCCAATGTTCCGGCGTGGGGCCGGCGAACGGCAGGTCGTTGATTTGGGTGACGCTGTAGGGGCTTAACAGCGCGGTGACTGCGGCGGCAACGGACATGGCTGCAATCAGCCCCAGCCCGAAGGCCAATGAGGGATTGGCCCTCAACGCACCTCCGAAGCGTCTGATGGCTGCGGGGACGGCAGGAGTGCCTAGTTCCGCGGGACGGGTGTGATTGGCGGTTGTCATCTCAGTTCACCGTCCGGATGCGTGGGTCGATTAGCGGGTAGAGCAGATCAACGGCGAGGTTGATGGCGATGTAGACGGCGCCGAGCACCAGTACACAGCCTTGGATGGTCGGGTAGTCAGTCGAGTTCAGGGCCTCGATGAGCATCGAACCCATGCCGGGCAACGCGAAGATCGCCTCGACGATGATGGTTCCGCCGATCATTGTTCCCAGCTGGAGGCCAACCACGGTTGTAACAGGAACCAGGGCGTTGCGCAGGGCATGTCGGATTACAAGGCGAGATGTATTGGCACCTTTGGCCCGAGCTGTTCGGATGTAGTCCTGCGACAGCGAGTCAAGCAGCGTGTTGCGGGTGTAGCGGCACAGGATCGCACCCATCGGGAGCGCCAGCACCATGGAGGGGACGAGCATCTGGACCACCGAGCGGACCGGGTCCTCCCACAGCGGGGTGTAGCCAATGAGCGGGAACTTCAGCGTCCGGGAGTTCGCCAGGATCAACACCGTGCCGACCACGAAGGCGGGCACCGAGAGGAACAGGAACGACGCTGCACGAATCACCGAATCGGCGATCTTTCCGCTGCGGACTGCTGAAAGCGCCCCGAACGGAATGCCGATGAGCAGGGAGAAGATGGTGGCGATGACGGCGAGCTCGACGCTTGCCGGGAGACGTTCGGCGATCTGGGTGGTGATGTCGAAGGGGCGGGTGAGCGAGGTCCCGAAGTCACCGCTCAGCACTCCGCCGAGCCACACGACGAATTGCTCGTACCAGGGGCGGGTCAGCCCAAGCTGCTCGCGGATTGCAGCCAGCGCCTCGGGATCAGGGTCTGAGGTGTTCAGGTACTGCGCGGCAGGGTCTCCGGGGATGAGCCGGACCATGCTGAAGACAAGAAGGGAGAGCGCGAAAAGCACGAACAGCGCCGTTCCGGTCCTCTTGGCCAAGTATCTAATCATGCGTGTTTCTCCTGGGAATGTGGGTGGACACCATTCGGGAAATTGATGCTTAGGGGCGGTGGGCGGCGGGAGAGCGATGCCGGTCCCTGGGCGCTGTGGATGCGGTCTGCACACCGAGGTCGGATGTACTGAATCCCGCGATCACTCCTGGTCGCTTGTGGCGGTCATCACAGCCTAGGCGCATGAAGCTGGTCATCACAAGATCCAGTTTTCTTCATCTACAGCAGTCCAGTTTCAATCGTGACAGCGAGATGCTTATGTGGGATCGTGGTGGGATGAACCCGTTGCAAGAGCCGCGCCCGTTGACAGGTCAGCCGCGCGCGGCTCGAATGGCTTTGCTCCCCGCGCCGGCCGGAACTCTGTTGGCGACACGGGTGCGCAGGACAGTGGCACAGTTGATTGTCCGGGGGAGCTGGCCTGCAGGCGCGCGCGTTCCATCAAGTCGAAAATTTGCCTATGACTTGGGCGTTTCTCGAACGACTGTGCAGAGCGCCTATCACGCACTCATTGATGAGGGATATCTGGTTCCTTCCGATCGGCGTGGCGTATTTGTCAGCGAGCGCTTACCGGCGATAGCCCAGTTCCTCGAACCCGAGTCGGCCGGCGGCGGCGGCGACCGTTGGGAAGAATCGGTCCAATGGGATCGATGGGCCAGCGCGGGACGTGAGTCCCCATGGCCCGAGCTCCAGCGCGAGCGGCAATGGAAATACTTCGACTTCCCGTTTGTTACGGGCCAGCACGACCCTGCGTTCTTCCCGGACGAGGCATGGCTGCGAGCCTTGAAGAAGGCGCTGGGTTCCGAGCACCGGTATGCGAGCCTGGATGACCGCCTGGAAGACGATCCTTTGCTCCTGCAGGCATTGTGCACGCGAATCCTTACGGTGCGCGGCCTGCGGGTTTCTCCGGAGAACATGCTGATCACCATGGGCAGCCAGCAGGGCCTGCAGCTGCTTGCGGAGACGACTCTTCGCTGGGGCGATAGGGTGGCGATGGAAAACCCGGGCTACACCGATGCGCGGCACGTGTTCCACCGCGTTGGGGCCCGGATGATCGATGTTCCGGTTGACGCTCAGGGTGCCATCCCGCAATCGGACTACAACGGGGCGCGGCTGCTCTACGTCACCCCGAGCCACCAGCACCCGACGAACGTGACACTGTCGTTGGAGCGACGCCTGCAGATGATTGCCCAGGCCGAGGAGCAGGACTTCCTAATCATCGAGGACGACTACGACGCCGAGCTTCGATACCAGGGCCAAACCAGCCCCTGCATGGCCAGCCTGGACCCGAACGGCAGAACCGTCTACGTGGGAACACTCTCCAAGACCCTGGCCCCTGGATTGCGCATGGGGTACGTGGTGGGCCCCAGGAAGCTCATTGCCGCTCTACGCCAACGCCGTCGATATGCCCATCGCCAACCGCCGGGACACATCCAGCGTGCCATTGCATTGTTGATGGAGGCAGGGGATCTTGCCCGCTCGTACCGCCGTTATCGTAACGACTTGGGATTGCGCTGGCAGGCTGCCGCGGAAGCTGCACTCGAGTGGTTTCCGCCGGGTCAGATTCTGCCGCCTGGAGGGACCGGGCTGTGGCTACGCACGGGAGTCGCGAGGCCGTCGCTCGAGATTGCGGCCGACGCCCGTGAACACGGAATCCTGATCGATTCAGGCAACCGTTATTTCTCCAACCCGGAGGACGGGAATAGTTTTATCCGGGTTGGCTTCGGCGTGATCAACGCTGAACGGATCCCCGAGGGCATGCGACGCTTGGCGGCGTTGCTGCCCTCCAATTCATCGTTGTCTCTACCGTCGATCCCGCCAGTTCATATGAAAGTAGAAAAGTAGAGATTGGAGATTTCACGGCGGCGGCCCTACGACACGCATACCGCCACCAGGGGTCTGGCAGGACATGTGTTCCGGGCAAGGTTTCGCGATGGTCCCAGTCTTGGCGAGCAAGTTCCGGCGCGAACGGTTATGTGTATCGGCTATCGCATCGAATCAGCCTGACCGCATGCCGGAGGCCATCATCATGTCTGTCGTCGCTGTCTCGCGGCGACCGGGTCCGGACCCGGTGACACACGTACCACCGGCGCCGCCCTCCTAGGTGCATGGGTCAGTGGTCATTTGACGAACGGGCTCGGAGACAACTTTCTTGTGGGTTATGCACCGGGCGGCGTGGTTCTCCAGGAGCGGGTCGTTATCTGCCAATAGGTCCCGCGTCTCGTTGAAATTCCCCTTGCCTCCTGAACAGTGTCCGCCTCCACCATCGAAGCCCTGGGTGTTGGACAAATGACCGTGATGGCAAGCCCGTCCGACGATCCACCATAGGCTTGGAGCCAAGTCGACTTAGCACAACTCTCTCGCCGCCATGGCTGCGCCCGAGGGTGAAAGGGTGAACCATGGATCCACAACCCTCCGGGCTGGACATCTCCACAATGCCGACGCTGCAAGAACTCAATGCCTTCCTGGCCTTGTCCAAGGCGCCTGCTAACTTCAAACAAGCCCAAAACCGGATCGTCTGCCGGACATCGACTGAGGCCGCACTCCACACCGGAATCCCTCCCTTTGCAGCACGCACGGAGCTCTGGGGCAGTATGCCGGTCGTTGCTAGTACCGCCCGGCGGCGGACTGGGTTCCGCCGTCCGTCAGGCCCATGAACATCGTCCGATGCAGAATGTCCACGTGCTTGCGGGAAATCTCCACCGCCCCGTCGCTGTCGCCGACACGCAGGGCCGCCACCAACGCCTTGTGATCGTGGTTTGATTTGTGCAGCACTTCGATGGGGTAGGGAATGAAATAGGCATAGAGTTCTGTCAACGTCTCGTGGTATGCCTCTACGGCGGTGCCGAGCCCAGAGGCGGTGCCCACCAGATGATGGAACTGTTCGTCCGCTTGGTGGTAGTCGGACCAATTCGTCGAGTCAGCCATGTCGCGGGTCAGCCGGTCGAGCTCATCCAGTTGCCTTGTGGTGGCGTTAGCCGCTGCGTAGTGTGTCACGGCGCATTCGAATAGAAGCCTTTGGTCCACCAGCCGGTTCACGGCCCGGGACTCGGCCGGTGATGCCGAGAGTTCGGCCAGGACGCTCTGCGGAGGTTCGTCGGCCACGAAAGTCCCGCCGTCGCGGCCTCGCCGGCGGACCACCACGCCCTGTTCCGCCAGACTCGCCAATGCGCGCCGGGCGGTGATCGGGCTGACGGACAGGCCCAGGGCCACGTCCTCCTGGTCCGGCAGCCGCTCGCCAGGCTTCAGCAGCCCCAGCGTGATTGCCATGCCAATGCGCAGGCGGACCGCGTCAATGGCGCTGCGGCGGTCGAGTCCGGCCAGCCTGCCGGCGCCGATGGGCGAAGTTTTCACGGTGTCCTCCAACTGATGGGCCATATCCGCTACTTTATGGCCTATTCTTGCGCTTCCCATAATTGGATCATTCTGATCTAATATAGTACAGATCACACCCCGACCGTGGAGAAAAACATGCAACGCACCCTACCCCTGATCGCGGCCCAGGCACGGCCCCGGCTGATCGGCGAACCCGTCTCGGCGTTCGCGGACGAAGTCGAAGCCGCTCTCGCCGTCCAGCCGCACAGCAGGCTGGTGGTTTTTCCGGAGCTGCATCTGTTTGCGGATTCCAACCCGGACCTGCAGCGCACGGAGGTTCTCCAGGACTCGGCCGAACCGCTGGATGGCCCCCGGGTCAACGAACTCCGGCAGCTTGCCGCGGACCTGGGCATATGGCTTGTCCCCGGGAGCGTGTGTGAGCGGGGACCGGAAGGGCAGCTGTTCAACACCCAGCTGGTTCTGTCCCCGGAGGGAGAACTGGCCGGCTATTACCGGAAGGTTTTCCCGTGGCGCCCGTTCGAGCCTTACGATCCCGGAGATCGGTTCACCACGGTGGATCTGGCCGGTGTCGGCAGGGTAGGCCTAAACATTTGCTACGACGCGTGGTTCCCGGAAGTGTCACGCCAGCTTGCCTGGATGGGCGCCGAAGTCATTCTCAACGTCGTCAAGACCACCACCCCTGACAGGCGGCAGGAACTGGTGCTCGCGAAGGCCAACGCCATCGTGAACCAGGTCTTCGTGGTCAGCGTCAACTGCGCCGGTCCCACCGGCAAAGGCCTGAGCATCATCGTCGACCCGGAAGGCAACACTCTCGCCGAGGCCGCCGACGACGCACCGATGCTGCTCACGGCGGAACTGGACCTTGCCTCCGTCGAACACGTCAGGACCCACGGCACCGAAAACCTCAACCGACCCTGGTCCCAATTCCGCGATGGTGAAGACGCCATCGAACTGCCCGTTTACCAGGGCCGGATCAGCCCGGCCACCTGGCCGCCCCAGTCCTCCAACGCCTAAAGGAAACACCGTGACAACACCGACCCTGACGCGCACGCTGAAACTCCCCTCGCTTGTCCTCTTCGGCCTGGCGTACCTGACACCGCTGATCGTCCTGGGCATCTTCGGCATCATCGCCGAAGCCACCGAGGGCGCAGCACCGGCCGCATACCTGCTGGCACTCGTCGCCATGCTGTTCACGGCGCACAGCTACGGCCGGATGGCTATCGCGTATCCCGTCGCCGGCTCGGCCTACACGTACGTCCGCAGGTCCATCGACCCCAGGGTGGGGTTCCTGGTGGGTTGGGCCATTCTGCTGGACTATCTCTTCCTGCCCATGGTCATCTGGCTCATTGGAGGCTCCTACCTGAGCGCGCAGTTCCCCGGCATCCCCATCGGGCTCTGGATCGTGGGCTTCATCCTCATTACCACCGCGCTTAACATCCTGGGCATCAAGGTGGCAGACAAGGCCAACTACGTGCTGATGGCCTTCCAGCTGCTGGTCATCGTGTTCTTTGTGGCGCTGTCCATCGGCAATGTGGTTTCCACCTCCGGCGCCGGCGGCCTGGCCAGCACGCAGCCGTTCTTCAACGACACCTCCAGCTTCGCCACCATCTCCGCCGGTGCGGCCATTGCCGCGTACTCGTTCCTCGGGTTCGACGCCGTCACCACCCTCACCGAGGAGACGATCGAACCGCGCAAGAACATGCCGCGCGCCATCATGCTCATCGCCCTGATCGGCGGCGGCATCTTCGTTACCGTCTCCTACGTAACCCAGCTGGTCCATCCAGGCGGAGTGTTCGCGGACTCGGCCTCCGCCGCGAGCTCCATCGCGCTGCAGATTGGCGGGCAGCTGTTCGGCGCGGTGTTCCTTGCCGGTCTGGTGGTGGCGCAATTCGCTTCCGGCCTGGCGGCGCAGGCCAGTGCCTCTCGCCTGCTGTATGCCATGGGCCGTGATTCAGTCCTGCCCAAGGCCCTGTTCGGACGCCTCAACGCGAAGTTCCACACCCCGGTGGCCAACCTGATCATCACCGGAATCATCGGCCTGATTGCGATCTTCCTGGACGTGGCAACGTCGACGTCGTTTATCAACTTCGGTGCCTTCGCTGCTTTCACGTTGGTCAATGCTTCGGTGGTCTTCCACTTCGTGCGCCAGCGCCGTGCAGGGAACCAGTTGAACTTCGTGTCCTACGTGGTGGTCCCGGTGGTGGGAACCATCGTCTGCGCCTACCTGCTCTCCCAGCTGGACGGAAACGCAATTACGCTGGGACTGTCTTGGCTGGCGCTGGGCGTGGTGGTCTTGGCCCTGATCACGCGCGGTTTCAGATCGGCACCGCCGGAAATGACGGCCACGGAGAAGGCGACGCTTGAGTCGGCCGCCTGACCCGCGCCGCCTCGTGCCAAAGGGAAGGAAGCACCATGAGGATAGCCCTCGGACAGCTGGAGTCGGGCACCGACATCAAGGCAAACCTCTCCGCGATCGGCCGGTCCGCCGCCGAAGCCGCCCGTGACGGTGCCTCGCTGGTGGCCTTCCCGGAATACTCCACCTACGAGAAAAAGAAGGTGGACGCCACGTTCCCCGAGGTGGCCCAGCCGCTGGACGGCCCCATCTGCCATGAACTGTCCAACATCGCCCGCCGCCACCGCATCGCACTGGTGGCGGGCGTCGTGGAAATCGCGGACGAGCCGGACAAGGCCTACAACACCCTGGTGGCTTTCGGCCCCGATGGGAACCGGTTGGCCATCTATCGAAAGATCCATCTCTTCGACGCGCAGGGTTTCGGGGAATCAGCATTTATCAAGCCGGGGCCGTCCACAAGCCCCGTGGTGTTTGAAACCGGCGGAACGATCTTCGGCCTGATGACCTGCTATGACCTGCGTTTCCCGGAGCTGGCCAGGTCACTGGCGGACGCTGGCGCCCAGGTCCTGTTGGTCTGCTCAGCCTGGGTGCCCGGAAGAAACAAGACCGAGCAGTGGCTGGCACTGAACACCGCGCGCGCTATCGAAAACGGCGTGTACGTGGCGGGGGTGTGCCAGGCACCGCCGGTCTCCGTGGGCCGAAGTATTCTGGTTGATCCGATGGGGGTCATTGAAGCCGATCTCGGCCTCGCACCAGGGATGCGGGCAGTGGAAATCTCGATGGAAACGGTGAAACGTGTCCGGACGTCGTTCCCTATGTTCCGACAGCGGCGGTTGTAGGCAGTTGGTCGACGGAATTCCGCGGGCCACAGCCCCCGCGCGCAGAACCACTCATCGGTAGCCGACGGACGTACGGGGAACTTGCGACGAAACCATGCGATCCGCTCCCCCGGGAAGAACTCCACGTCGTCCTGCATCGCCGCTGGAACAAACTGGGCAAGGCATTGGATCCGGAGGTTTTCGCCGACACCAAGACTGTCGTCGCCGTCGCCCGGGGTAACCTGACGTTTTCATACTGGTAGGGGCCGCTATTCAGGTGGCCTGTATTCGTGCGATATCTCGGTCTCGGCTGTGTCTGGTTGCTCGTGGGCCCCTGGCGCATAGCCGGCCCAGGGCGATCCGGCTTCGGCGGCGATCCTGGTGGTGCTGGTGTGGTGGTAGCCGAGCGCCTGGGCGAGGACAGGTGCCGGGATCTGGAGCGCAATGTCTCGTATTGCTGAGGTTCGTCCGCGTTGGTGTCCTGTCTCATCTAAGTTGGACCACGGAAAGCCCGGAATTTCGCGGTCCAGTCCTGACAATAGCTACATCGCCGAAGCCACCCGCACCAACCACGCGGACTGCACGCTGCTCCTCAACTCCGTATCACGAACCGACTAGGCAACAGCACTGGTCGTGCAGCCTAACGTTTCAGGGGCTGCTGGCCGCGAGGATCTGCAAGCCCACCTCCAAGCTCGCCACCCTGGACTGGTTCGCCGACACCACCCTGGGCGACGACCTGGGTCCGGTCTCCTCCGATGAACTCTACGCCGCCATGGACTGGCTGCTGGAACAGCAGCCGCGCATCGAGAAGCAGCTGGCCCGCACCCACCTGGGGCCCGAGCGCCTGGCCCTGTTTGTTCTGTCCGCCTCGTGGGTCACCGGAACCCACAACCCCCTGGCCAAGTTCGGGTACTCGCGGGACAGGAAGCGCGGGTGCGAGCAGATCGAATACGGCATGCTCGCCACCCGCGCCGGGCTGCCCAGCGCGGTGCGCGTGTTCCCCGGGAACACCGCGGACCCGGCCGCGTTCATCCAGATCTCCGAGGAGATCCAGGACCTCTCCGGAGTCCATGACCTGGTCGTGGTCGGGGACCGCGGCATGATCACCAACGCCCGCGTCGAGGACCTCAGCAAGGACACCGACTTCCGGTGGGTCACCGCGCTGCGCAACACCGACATCCAGAAGCTCGCCGAGGACAACGGTCCCTGGCGATCTGTCTAACGTAACTTCTCTAGTCCAGGGCATCGATGGCCGCCAGGTCCGGGCTCTCCAAATCGGCCATCGGCAGGACCTGGCGGACGTGCGAACTCAAGCCCCCACCTATCCGACGGCTTCAAGACCTCCACCGACCAGCGGTTAGTGGACAAGGTCGTCTATGTCATGGGGCTCTATCACCATCCGCCGGAGAATGCCCTGGTGTTGCGCGTCCCGCGATGCAGTCGTTGGGCCGGTCCCGGCCGGAGCTGCCCATGGTGCCCGGCATGCCCGAGCGCAGCTGCCACGACCATGCCGGCACGGGGTGACGAGCCTGTTTGCCGCGTTCCACATCGCCGACGGCACCGTGATCTCCGAACTCCACCGTCGCCACCGTGCCGTGGTGTTCCAGAAGTTCGTTGCCATCGACAATGCGGCGCCCCGGGAGCTGGGCGTGCATCTGGTCTGCGACAATCTCGCCGCCCACGAGACCCGTCCGTCAACGACAGGCTGGCGCCCATCCGCGCTTTCCCACGCATTTCACGCCAACCGGCTCGTCCTGGATCAACCAGGTCGAACGCTGGTTCGGGTTCATCACCGACCAGTTGCTGCGCCGAGGGTCCGCAAAAGCGTCCCGGCCCTGGAACGCGATGTGAAGGCCTGGATTGAAACCTGGAACGACGATCCCAAGCCCTTCGTGTGGGAAAAGACCGCCGAGGAGATCCTGAAATCCCTCGCCAAATACATCGAAAGGTTTTCAGGCGCGGAACTTCTGTACCTTGATGACACCGTCGAAGCGCATCCGGGTCGGCTCCTCATTCGGGCCCCTTTCGCGATCTGCCGCACCGGCGGGACATTGAAACCATCGATCATGATGATCGCGGAAGGCTCTCCTGCCGGGACATCTGGGGCATCTATGAGGTTCGTTACCTCACAGGTCGGGGTTTCATAGGCCAAGGCGGAAGCCGGTTCCTTCCGCCCAGGCCACGACTGCACGCAGCCCTACGGCGGTGATGCCCGGCTGTTCGGTCGCCTTGGCCACCCGCCCGGCCCCTCGTGCGGGTGACATGCTGGCTCCTATGTGGAGGCTGGCCTTGGTCCGACGCGGCCGAGCTCCTGGGCACCCGTGCTTGATGCGGGGAGGGGTGTCCACTGCAGCCACTGCCCTGTTGTGTTCAGATGCGTGGCTGCCCCGCAATGAGGCCGGCATTAAGCGCGATCTGCACGCTCTTGGAGCGGGTGAGTGAACTCAGCGTTTCAGTCCCGCCTTCGGCCCCGTAGCCAGATTCGCCATACCCTCCGCCGGGCACCATGTCGTTGATGATCCGGTACGTGTTGACCCAGATGCGTCCGGCATGGATGCCCTGTGCCATCCGGTGGGCCCGAGAGAGATCGGACGTCCAGACACCGGCGGCCAACCCGAAGCTGGTGTCATTCGCGATTTCCAGCGCCTCGGCGTCGTCCTTGAATTTGAAGACCGTCATGACCGGGCCAAAAATTTCCTTCCGGACGATTTCCATATCGGAGCTGACATTGGTGAAGATGGTGGGCGGGGCGAAGTAGCCATTGGCCAGGACTCCACCGGGAAGCTTTGACTGGGCGGCAACCGTCGCCCCCTCGTCGATGCCTGACTGGATCATCGCCAGTGTCTTTTCGCATTGGCGGCGGGTCACGTGGGGGCCGACCTGGGTGTTCTCGTCTTCGGGATCTCCGACCTTGAGCGCATTGACGCGTTCCGCGAGTCGGGCCACAAAGTCGTCGTGGATGGACTCGTGGAGCAGCAGGCGCGAGCCGGCAAAGCACATCTGTCCGGTAGAGCTGAAAACGCTGACCATGGCGGCGTCAAGTGCCTCATCGAGGTTGGCATCCGCGAAGACGATGTTCGGTGACTTTCCTCCCAGCTCCTGGATGGTGGGGGTGAGGTTGTCTGCAGCCGCGCGGGCAATAATTTTCCCGGTTTCGTGGAAGCCGGTGAACAGGACAAGGTCGGTCTCCGGATGGGTGACCATGGCGGCTCCAACGCTCCCGGAGCCAGTCACCACCTGCACCACTCCCTCGGGGATGCCGACTTCCCGGCACACTTCGGCGAGCCTCAGTGCCGTGAGCGGCGTTTCCTCGGCCGGCTTGAGCACCACGACGTTTCCCATGGCGATCACCGGTGCGATGCGCCGCGTGGCAAACGCGTAGGGCACATTCCAGGGGACGATTCCAGCAACCACTCCGTAGGGTTCTCGCACCGTGTAGGTGTGGAAATGCGGGTCCACCGGAATCGTGGTTCCGTGGAGCTTGTCCGCCCAACCGGCCCAATACCGCACCGTTCCGGGCATGCGAGCTGCTTCCGCCCGGGTCTCACGGATCGCCTTGCCCGTGTTGCGCGCCTCGATCTGGGCGAACTCCTCACTGAGCTCATCCAGTCGGTTGGCGAGCCTGAAAAGCAGCTTGCCTTTCTCCGTGCCGGAGATCTGCTTCCAGGCGAGGAACCCGCGCCGGGCCTTGGCAAACACCTCGTCCAGCTCCTGGGGCGACGTCACCGGAACCGATTCGTATGGTTCGCCCGTTGAGGGACGGTGGATCGTTGAGGTTTTTGCGGAGGTCATGATGCATCCTTTGCAGTGATAGGGGTGAGGCTGCCCAGTGAACCGGCCGTCATCCCACCGTCAACGACGAGTTCGGAACCATTCACGTACGAGGCGTCGTCACTGAGAAGGAACAAGACCGCCTGGGAGATCTCCGATGGTTGGGCGATGCGTCCCAGCGGAGTCCGGCCGATGGAATCATCGAGTCCCGTGTTGTTGCGGTGGCCATCGATGAAGGGGGTGTCCACCAGGCCGGGGAAAACCGCATTCACTCGCACTCCGTGCACGCCGAGCGCCAGCGCGGCGCTCTTTGTCATGGTGCGCACCGCGCCCTTGGTGGCCTGGTAGGCAAACGCCACCGGTGAGGCGTGGAAGCCCAGAGTGGATGACGTGTTGACGATAGCTCCTCCGCCGGCCGCAATGATCGCGGGAGCCACGGTCCTCATCCCATAGAAAACCCCAGTCTGGTTCACGCTGATGACCTTCTGCCATACCTCGTCCTCGCAGTCGAGTACCGTTCCCTTGACCGAAATACCGGCATTGTTGACCAGGCCGGTGACCGGGCCGAAAGCGTCGTGGGCAGCTTTCACAGCCCGTTCCCAATCGTCGGCTTTTGACACGTCGAGCTTGACGAACTGCGCTTTTCCCCCGGAATCCCGGATCTCTTGGGCAACAGACTCCCCCAATGCCTGGTTGATGTCGCCGAGCAGTACGCTCGCACCGGCTTCGCTGAGCAGTTTGGCATGGGCCGCGCCTTGCCCCATGGCGGCCCCGCTGATGATCACGACTCTGTTTTCTAGACTTCTGGTCATTGGTTCCTGCTTTCTGGGTATCCGCAATAGGGCTCATTCCCGCTGCGGGCTGCACGTGGATCCGCAGCGGCCGTGGCCGGCCGGTCGGCACTTGCACGAAGGGTGAACGGATATAACTTTGGTTCAGCCAACTGGCGGTTGGCTTGCTAGGGTGGGTGGTGGATACCCTGGCACCTTGGGTCCGCAGGGGTACGCCCTTGGGCAGCTGATCGATTCTACCGATCTGGCCCGAAGTAGCGTCGCCTGCTTGGTGATGAAAGGGTTCGCCACCTACCTGAACAATTGGAGTTGACCGGGAATGAAGAAGTTTAGCTACGGCGGAACTCCCATCCATGAGCAGGTCAGAGACGATCTCCTTGATCAGATTCAGGATGGCGCGTACGTGCCTGGCCAGGCGTTGCCGCCCGAGCGCAAACTGGCCGAGGAGATGGGTGTCTCCAGGCATTCGGTCCGGCAAGCCTTGTCCTCTCTGGAAGCAGTCGGCCTCATTGAGATCCGGCACGGTGCCGGGATCTTCCTCACGGCCTCCGCCACCGATGACGCCGTAGTCCGGGTGGCAGAGACCGTTGTCGCACGCGGTGGGTCCATTCCCAAGATCCTCGAAGTCCGCAGGGCACTCGAGCCGTATGTCGCCAGGCTGGCGGCGGAACGACGCACCGAGGAAAACCTGCGGGCGATGGCACCACTGACCACGTATACACGATCCGGCGCGAAGGACGGAAGCCCTGGCGAGAGCACGTCCTTCCACCGGGAAATCGGGAAGGCTACGCAGAATCCGGTATTCGACGGGGTATTGCGCATCCTGATCAGCGGCCCCCGGCGTGCTGAATCCATCCTCGTGGACATACCGGAGGAACGGCCCGTTTGGGAGAGGCAGCACCTGGATATCTTCGAAGCCATCCAGTCCGGCGACGGTCCGGCGGCGGAGTCGCTGATGGCTGCCCACATGGATGCAGTCTTGGAAGCCGCGCGTTCGGTCCAGCAGAACCACTTCCACTGATCCGCAGCGAGGGCACGGTGGCCCCTCGCTGCGGACCCCGGCGCATGGCCGACTCCAGCCACGACGATGCCGTGAGGGCAGTGACGTTCCGGACCGGCATGCTGACCGGCCCGCCGCTGGAGATCCATGCGCGCGCTCGTTGCTATTCCAAGAATGATGCCGGAGGCATCTTTTCCATCTTGCCCATGTCCACCAGATTCTGGAAGTCGGCCTCCAGCTCGGCCTTCAGGTCCGCGTCCATCGGTGTCACATCGAAATTCTGCCGGCCCTCGATCATGTCCAACGCAATACCCTTGACCTGCTTCTGGGACACTGCATATTTCTCGACTTCCTCCGGATGGGCCTTCATCCACGCAACGACTTCCTCGATCGAGGCCATTAGCCCCGCAGCAGCCTCGTCCGATACTGACTTATGAACCGTGACGCTGAACTGCCAGAACGGCTTGTTGCCTTCCCCGGCCAAGGTTTCCGGATCGGCGATGACCTTGACGTTCTTGAACTTCTGCAGGGCGTTGGGGATGTACTCACCCCACACCATGGCATAGTCCGCCGAGCCGGCAGCCAATTGCGTCATCGCTCCGCCCAGGTCCTGGGAGGTGACCAGTTCATAGTCCCCGGGCTTCAGCCCGAGGGTGTCCTCGATCTGGGCCTGAACCTCGCTCCAGGTTGCCGTGCCGGTCGGGGCCACCATCCGGGACCCCTTCAGGGACTGCGCGTCCCATGCCTTGCCGGTGGACATAATCGCGGCTGTCGATCTGGCGACACCGCCCACCATGCGGACCGGTGCCCCCTGTGCCGCGGTAGCCGCCATCGTCGATGGGCCCGCGCTCACCCCCTGCACACGGCCACGGGACAGGTCCGTGTAGAGGGTCTGCAGGCTGGAGTAATCCGTGTTCTCAAACTTAATGCCGTGCTTCTCCTGGATTTCGGGCATCTCCGCCAGGAAATGGGTCCACATGTTCGACACCGCCGGGGCCCCCGTCACCCAGGAACCGTAGGAGATGGTCTCCGTCTCACTCGGATCCCCCTGGCCTGTGGAACCGTCGCCGGATCCACAGGCGGTCACGAGCAGCAGGCCCGCGAACCCCATCGCCGCAAGCTGCAGCAAACGTTTGAAACGCTTCATTTTCATTCTCCCTGTTCGGCGGTGATGTGGTCCGCTCGTCTTACTTCGGATATCAAGGGTGTGGCTAAGGTGGGGGCTGCACAGCCCCCACCGTCGTTGCTTATGGGGAAGTGGTCTGCGCGGTTGCCGAAACCATCAGGTCGTGGATGGTTTTGCGCAACCGGGTGAACTCCGGGGTTCCCACCCGCGGTTCCTCCGCGGAGCGGTACTCCGCGAGGATCCGAGCCGGACGCCCGAGCAGGATGACCCGGTGCGCGATGGCGAAGGCTTCCTCGATATTGTGCGTGACGATGACGGCGGTCTTCTGCTCGGCATCGGCCAATGCCACGAAATCGTCACGCAGTTCACGCGCCGTGACCTCGTCCAATGCCGAGAAGCTCTCGTCCAACAGGACGAAGGCAGGATCGATGGCGAAGGCCCGGGCGAGGGATACGCGCTGGCGCATGCCTCCGGAAAGCTGGTTCGGATACATTTTTGCCGCATCCTTGAGCTGCATCTTGGCCAACCATTTATGGGCGTTCGCCAGCCGCTCGCTCTTCTTCACCTTGAGGATCTCCTGGCCGATGGCAACGTTGGCTTCGGCGGTCCTCCACGGCAGCAGCCGCGGCCCCTGGAAGGCCATGCCGATCTTGCCCTGCAGGGCGTTGTGTTCGGCGTATGGGTCCTTGCCGTTGACGCGGATGGTCCCCTTCGTGGGGCTCATGTTGCCGACGAGCAGGTTCATGACCGTGGACTTTCCGGCACCGGTTCGGCCGAGTATTGCCACCCGCTCGCCCTTTTTCACCTGCAGGTTCAGGTCCTCGACCGCAACGACGTGACCGAATTCGTGGACCACGTTCTTGAAGTCGATGACAACATCGTTATTTTCGGTGTTCATCGTACTACCGCCTCACTTCGCCATGACAACAATTTGCCTTCGATCAAGCCGATGACCTTCAGCAACAGGAAATTCGCAACGATCAGGATGACCGTCCATCCGAAAATCAGGTCGATTCGGAAGCTGGATTGGGCCAGGCCCATGCGTTGTCCGATGCCGTTGCTGGCACCGAGGAGCTCCACGAAGATCATGATCTTCAAGGTCATCGCCGAGGTCGAGCGCAGAACGGTGATCAGGTTGACGAACGATTGCGGGGCCAGGAGCTTGGTCAGGACCTGCATCTTCGTTGGCCGGAACTGTTCCACAGCCTCCAGTACATCCTTGTCCATATCGCGGATACCTTCGTAGACGGCGATCACGAAGAACGGAAAAGCCAGAATGAAGGTCACGAACCAGATGCGCAGTTCGACCTGCGAAAACCACAGGATCACCAGCAGGACCCAGGATAGCGACGGGATCGCCTGAATGACCGAGATGAAAGGCTGCACCAGGCGTCCGAAAACGTTGCGGAAGGCACCCATGAGCAGACCAACCAGCCAACCGGCGACAATCGCCGACAGCAGGGCCAGCAGGAAGCGGCCGAGCGTGAGGAGTATCTGGGGGCCTTCGTTGCCGAGGATCTCAAGGATCGCGTCCCAGATCTTCAGCGGGCCGGGGAAGATGAACTCATCGAAGTACAACGAGCCGACCCAGAGCAGGCCGACGAGCACGACGAACATGGTGACGGCGGGCCAGTACCTCTCCAGGAGCGACTTCTTTTTTTTCTTCCCGTCCTTGCGCAGGGTGACCACTTCCGCCGGGGCAGCAATCGATTTCGTACTCATGACGATTCTCCTGCCTGGGAGTTCACGGTGTCTTCCGCACGAAGCCTGGCATCCCCGGACACCGCCGCTTCGTTCGCGAAACGCCGGTTGAGGAATTCCAGTATGTATTCATGGAAAGTATCCGCGCACTCGGCGAACGGGTAGTGTCCCGATCCTTCAACCATGAGGTATTCACTGCCCGGAATGATTGCGTGCAGCTTCTCCATGCCTGCCGGGGGGCATGCCGTGTCGAATTCCCCGGAAACAAGCAGTGTGGGTACGGTGATTGCGGCGATGGCCGCTTCGCTGACATAGGAGGTGATCGCCTTCATGGAGGCCATGAAGGTCTCGGTCTTCATCTCGCTGATGACGTTCCGCACCTTGTCCACCAGTCCACCGTGGGCACCTGGTGCCATCATCTTCGTGAGCAGGGCCGGTGCGTATTCGGCGACCGTGAGGCCCTGCTCGGTGATGGGGGCAATCCGTTCGGCCAAGAACCGCTTCTGGTCCTCCGGAGCGCGGTTCTGGAAGCCCACCGATGCGCAGGAGAGGATGATGCCGTCAATGCGCGTCCCGGACAGCCTTGCCGCCTCGGGCGCGATGAGGCAACCCATGGAATGGCCCAGAAGGATGTTGGTGGCGGTCGCCTTGGCCTCGATCAGAGTGCGGGCAGCAGCGGCCGCGTACTCGATGGAGAAGTTCTCCACGGGTGTTTCCTGGCCGTAGCCGGGGCAGGTCCATACGACCACGCGGTAGCCGGCCGCGGCAAGGACCGATGCCGTGTTCTCGAAATATCGTCCGTCGCCGTACGCGCCGTGAAGCATGAAAATGGTGGTGTCCGAATCACCACGGATGTAGTGCTCGGGAAGTGCTGGTGCCTGTTCCATAGGGTGGTCCTTCGTTGTTTTTGAGGTGTTTGGGGGATGCCGGTATTTTCGGGTCCCGTTCCATGCCTGAGTCGTCAACCGCAGGTCGTTCGGAGGGAACGGTGGCCCGGAGAGGTCTTGTTGCCCAGCCGCCGGCCTGTTGGGGTGGACCAGTGTCCGCATGGCCGAACCGGTGGCGCGGCCTGGGCCCGGAGGATGCAACTTGTCCACCTTTTCCGGGCTCGGGATGCCGCGGACCTCGACCTTCCATCCAGCGGTGTTTCGGCATGGAATGCGCCAGAACGAAGTGGTTGAACCAATAAAAATTGTATACTGTGCCGCATGTCACGTCAAGGGTGTATCGAACCTCGTCAAGGCTCTCCACCGCGCTTCCACGCCAAGTACGCGTCCGCTCTCGACGAGGCCTACCCATGGGATCCCCAGTCGTAAAAGCCCTTGCCGCTCTTGCGGCCCAACTCCCCGCGGGCCACTTTCTCGCGTAGCACCTGGGGCGGGGCGAAACGATCCCCGAGCGTTGCCTGGAGGTACTCGGCGATACCGAGCCGGACATCCAGTCCCACCAGGTCCGTGGTCCTCAGCGGCCCGGTGGCGTGGCGGTAGCCCTGAACCATGGCAGCGTCGATGTCCTCCGGCGCCGCAACGCCTTCCTCGAGCATCCGCATGGCTTCCAGCGCCAGCAAGACTCCCAGGCGTGAGGTGGCAAAGCCCGGCGAATCACGGACCACCACGGCGGTTTTGCCCAGCATGCCAACCCAGCCGCGTGCTTCCGCCTCCAGTTGCAAGTCCGCACCGTGCGGCAGCACCACCTCTACGAGGGTGGAAACGGGGACGGGGTTGAAGAAGTGCAGCCCGCAGAAGCGCTCCGGCCGGCGCAGCCCACGGGCCAGCTGGCCAATGGATAGCGAGGAGGTGTTCGTCGCCAGCATGGCCTCGGCGGCAAGGTGCCCCTCAACCGCTGCCAGTGCCGCTGACTTGAGCTGCAGGTCCTCCGGCACGGCTTCCACGACCAGCGCGCAGTCCGCGAAATCGGAGTAGTCGGTGCCGATCCGCAGGCGCCGCGCCGCGTTTTCCCACGGTTCGCCGACCGGGTCGCGGTCTGCGGAACGGCGCAACGAATCGACGATGCGTTGGCGCGCCAACTCGCCGGCATCCGCGGTGCGTTCGAGAACGACAACCTCTGCCCCCGCGGCGCAGAAGGCATGGGCGATGCCCGCTCCCATGCGCCCGCCGCCCAGGACACCTACACTGACCGGCCCGCCGTGCTGGCTTGGTTCGAAGTGGTTCACGATCGCCTCCTTGTTCTTGGTCATGCCGTGGTGTGTGAAAGTTTCGGGTCAGATCCCGGATTCCGGCCCTGCCCCGGCCGGCGTTGCGCACCGTCCTAGGCGAAGGCGGAGATGCCGGTGATGTCCCGTCCCAGGATGAGGGACTGGATGGAGTCGGTGCCTTCGTAGGTGTGGACGACCTCCATGTCGGTGAGGTGGCGTGCCACGTGGTTTTCCAGCAGCAGGCCGTTGCCGCCCAGGATGTCCCGCGCTTGCGAGACAATCCACCGGCCCTTTTGGGCCGTGTGCATTTTCGCCAGAGAGGCCATTGGCCCGGTGAGTTCGTCGTCCGATTGCAGCTCGGCGAGGCGGAAGCAGATCAGCTGCATCGCAGTGAGTTCGGCCAGCATGTTCGCCAGGGCGTTCTGCACGAGCTGGAAGGAGGCAATCGGCTTACCGAACTGGATGCGTTCTTCCGCATACCTGACCGCGATCTCGTAGGCGGCCACCGCGTGTCCGAGTGCTTCCCAGGATGCCCCGGAGCGGGTGGTTGCAAGAACCCGGCCAACGTCGCGAAAGGAATGTGCCTCGGCGAGCTTGTTGTCCGCCGGTATCCGCAGGTTTTCCATGACGATGTCGGGTTGCCATACCGCCCGCTTCCCGATCTTGCCGGTAATGAGCTCCGTCCGGTAGCCGTCCGGGTAGGTTCCGTCCGGGTTCTTTTCCAGCACGAATCCCTTGACCTTCCGGTCCGCTTCATCGCGGGCCCAGATAATGACAAGGTCCGCGAAACTGGCATTGCCGATCCACCGCTTCTTGCCGTTGAGTACATAGCTGTCGCCCTCCCGGCGCGCCGAGGTTTCCAGGCCAACGGAATCGGATCCGTGGTCCGGCTCGGTGAGGCCGAAAGCACCGATCTTCGAGAGCCGGGCCATCTCGGGGAGCCAGCGTTGCTTTTGCTCCTCGCTGCCAAGCATGTTGATGCTTCCCATGGACAGACCCGACTGGACGGCCAGGAACGTGTTCATGCTCCCGTCGCCGCGGGCCATTTCCATGGCAACCAGGCCAGAGGCCAGGCGGCTCATGCCGGGGCAACCGTAGCCTTGGATGGTGGTGCCGATGATGCCCAGCTTGGCAATCTCCGGCACCAGCGCGAAGGGGAACTGTGCCTTATCCCAGTAGTCGTTGATGACGGGAAGCAGTTTCGTGTCAACGAACCCGCGCACCCGGGCGGAGATCTCGCGTTCGGCACCCGACAGGCGGTCGGCGAGGCGGTAGTAATCGGTATTGACGGCCGATGATGTCGCGGCATGCGTACTCACGGTTGTCCATTCTCTCGGGGGGGCTTGGTGGCCGGGTGAAGCCACGCTCGGATCATTTCTGCATCAGCGTTCAACGCCGGCGGGGGGATGTCATAGCTGGGCGGCGTCCGCGAGAAACCAATGGGGTTTCGCACCGTGGGAATCGCGGCGCTTCCCGTTCCGGTCATCGCCACCGGTGACAGGCCGAGTTTCGTTGCCATGTTGATGCCTCCGCGCACATCCTGGATGGGCGCGCAGGGCAAGCCAACTTCGGTAAGCGTGTCGAACCATTCGGCGGCAGAATGTGCGGACAGCCGGTCCTGCAACAGGATTCGTAGTTGATCACGGTTGAGGTTGCGCCGGGGCATGGTGGCAAATCGCTCATCCGCCGAAAGCGCCGGAACGCCCAGGGCCACGCACAGGCGGTCGAACTGCGCATCATTGCCAATGGCGATGATGAGCTCCCCCTCGCCGGTTTCCATCGGTTCATACGGGTAGAGGCTTGGATGCTCGTTTCCCATACGTTGGGGCACGACGCCCCCCGTCACATAGGCCGCGGTCTGGTTGACCATGCCGGAGAGAGCAGAGGAGAGCAGATTGACCTCGATCAGCTGCCCTTCTCCGGTGGCCGTGCGGTGAGCCAGCGCGGCGAGGATGCCCACGGAAGCATGCAAGCCGGTCATGACGTCAAACACCGCGACGCCGGAGCGAAACGGTTCCCCCGAGGGGTGGCCAGTAAGGCTCATCATGCCCGATATCGCCTGCACGAGCAGGTCGTAGCCCGGCAGCTTGGCGCCGCCGCCGGTGCCAAATCCGGTGATCGACGCGTAGATGATAGACGGGTTCAACGCCGCAACGCTGCCGTAGTCCAGATCGAATCCGGCCAGCCCCTCAGGCTTGAAGTTCTCGACCATGACGTCGGCCCGTGCAGCAAGGGCCTGAGCGGTGGCGAGGTCCTGCGGATCCCGGAAATCCAGCGCAATGGACCGCTTGTTCCTGTTGACGGAGAGGAAGTAGGTTGCCTGGTCGTCCCGTACTGGCGGTTTCCACGTACGAGTGTCGTCTCCGCCGGGGCCCTCGATCTTCAGGACGGTGGCGCCCATGTCTGCGAGCAGCATGGTGCAGTAGGGGCCCGCGAGCACCCGGCTGAAATCGGCCACGATGATGCCGCTGAGCGGCCCGGTGGCGTTCCGGCCAAGCATGTTGTCCAAGTGCGGGTCCCTGGGGGCAGTCATAGTTTTCCTTCTCATGGTGCTATTCATTCCAGTGTGACAGAGCGCATATTTGTTCGTCCAATACCTATTTACGGTCCCATTATTACAATCTTGACAATAGTCGAGTCGTTGCCCCGGGAAATCCGTTGCATAGCCACCGATCTCCCGATGCCATGCCCGGGCCGGGAATCCGCGCCAGCATTTGGTTGAGGCTCGCAGGAGGCGATCATTGATGTTTTTGATGGAATAATGAGCCATGGACTTCTTTCGGCTCACCGCGTTCCTGGCCGTTGCCGGCGAACTGCACTTCGGGCGCGCAGCCCAGCAACTACACGTTGCCCAACCTGTACTTAGCCGCACGATCCGGAGCCTGGAGGCAGATCTGGGTGCCCGTCTCTTTGCGCGCAACACGAGAAACGTTGAACTTACGCCCGAGGGCGCAGCCCTCGTGGAACCCGCCCGCGACGTACTCAAGGCCGTGGACCGGGCGAAGCGCTCCGTCATCGCGGCAGGTCGCGGGGAGACCGGGCTGGTGAGGGTTGCGTTCGCGGGAGCATCCACCCATGCAATGGTCGGCCAACTAGCCAAGGTCGTCCGCGTTACCCACCCGGCCATTCAGTTCGAACTGTATAGCTCGAATTACGCCACCCCCGCCATGGACAAGGTCATGAGCGGGGCGATGGAAATCGGCTTCGGCAGGTGGGACGTGTTGCCTGCGGGAGTTGCGACGCGCGTCGTTGCGCGCGAGCGGTTGGTGCTGGCCCTGCCCGCGCGGCACCGGCTTGCCCGCGAAAGGGAAATCTCCATGGAGCAGCTGCGTGACGAGCCCTTCGTGGCGCTGCCGCCACACCCCGGCGCGGTATTGGAAGACCGACTCCGTCGCCTCTGCGCCGGAGCCGGCTTCGCGCCGAACATCGTCCAGGTGGCTCCGGACTCCTGGACAGTCATCTCGCTGGTCGCCGCGGAAATCGGCTGCTCCCTGACCCTGTCCTCCGTGGCCGAGAACGTCATCAATCCCGACGTTTCCTTTGTCGAGCTCCGGGATCGGACGGAGCCGATCCTGTTGCGCATGGCCTGGAAGGCGCGCGATCCCAGCCCCGCACTCACCGAGGTCCTGCGCATTGCGGAAGGGGTCATCCCGACACCCAGCGTGGGATGACTTCAGCGCCGCCAGCCCCCTGTTGATTCGCCGGCGATGGACGTAGACTCCAGTGGTTGAACCAATATCCCGGTTCCGCAGATACACCCCCACCAACCGTTCACGCAGCCGCCCCCGCGTCGAAGAATGCCAACCGCGAGGCGCCAGCCGGGGCCGCCGGAATCAAACCCTAGGAGCATACCCACCATGAACAACGACCCAACCTACGTTCTGCTGCATGGCATCAACAACTCTCCGAGCAGCTGGGGCTCGCTGCGGGCAGCGTTCCCGCAGGACTCCCACATCCTGACCCCGGCACTGCCCGCGCTGGATGACGTCGACAGCATTGCCGCCACGCTCCTGGCGGACCTGCCACCCCGATTCATCTTGGTTGGGCATTCATTCGGCGGATACGTCGCCCTGTCGATGCTGGAGCGGTACCCGGATCGCATCCGGGCCCTGGTACTGGTCAACAGCCTGGACAACGCCGATACGGACGTTGCCGCCGCGGGGCGGCGCGTGAAAGCGCAACAGGCCGCACAGGGCGCCTACGGCGATATCGCGCGAGCGTCGACGGCCAAGACCTACCACCCGGACAACGCCCACCGGGACGATCTGATGGCGCAGCGTGAAGCGGCGTTGGCGGAGTACGGGGCGGAGCGGTTTAGCGCGCACCAGGAGGCCTCGGCGCGCCGGCCCGACCGCCGGGACATGCTTCTCCGGTCCCGCGTGCCGCTCTGCGTCGTGGCCGCCAAGGACGATGCGGTGATTGCCGCCGAGAAGCAGCGGCTGATGGCAGAGAGTGTGGATGCGCAGTTCCACGCGCTTTCCGGGGCGGGGCACATGCTTCCCTCCGAGCAACCGGAAGCCCTGGCGAGGGTGATTCTTGGATGGGTCGCCGAAATCGACGACTGCAACTGAGCGACCGGAGCCCCGCGCGGCGACAGCGACCTCGTTTTGATGAGCGCCACCGGTGAGTCAACGCGGGCCATTGACGAGGCCACGCGCCAAAGGTAGCCTTAAACCACAAATTGGTTCAACCACTTTGGGCTGGACCCCACCATCCCGCCCGGTGACGGGACCCGTTCAAAGTCCGCCATGCCTTGCACTTTCCCGCTTCGGGACGTTGCTGTGCGTACAGGCGCCGAATGCCCCGGAGGGGAACAATGTACGAGGTAAATGACACGCTGTTCATCAGCGTTCCGACAGAAGATGAAACCGACAACCCCTGGCTCAAGGGTGCGTTCCGTCCCCAAGGGCGCGAATACAGCGTCAGCGGCGAGCACCTCAAGGTCATCGGCAAAATCCCCTCGGACCTGAACGGCATCTACATCCGCAACTCGCACAACAATGCGCAGATGCCCATGGGGATCTACCACCCCTTTGATGGCGATGGCATGCTCCACGCCATGCGTTTCGACGCCGGAAAAATCGAATACCGCAACAAGTTCGTGCGCACCACCGGCTTCCTCGCGGAACAGGGTGCCCAGAAGTCGCTCTGGCCAGGCATCCTGCAGCCACAGAATTACCAGCGACGCGGCTGGGGTTCCATGGGCGTCATGAAGGACAACGCGGGAACCGACGTCATGGCGCATGCGGGAAATGTCATGGCGACCATGTCGCAAGGTTCCGAGCCTTGGAACCTGAGCCCGACGACACTGGAAACCTTTGGCGTGAACAAGAACTGGGCCAGCATGGTCCCGGACGGAGTCGCCTCGCACTCCAAGGTCGACAACGTCACCGGCGACATGATCTTCTTCAACTACCCGGAGAAGGCGCCGTTCATGAACTACGGCGTGATCAATAGGGAAGACAAGATGGTCCACTACGTGCCCATCGAGTTGCCCGGCGCGCGCTGGCCCCACGACATCGGCATGACGAAGAACTATTCGATCCTGCACGACCTGCCCTACTTCTACAACCCCGACATGCTCAAGGCCGGATCCCGCAAGCTCGAATTCCACAAGGAAATGCCGTCCCGCTTCGGTATCATTCCGCGGTTCGGGCGCAGCGAGGACGTGCGCTGGTTTGAGGCCGAGGCGTGCTGGGTCATGCACCTGTCCAACTGCTTCGAGGACGGGGACTGGGTCGTCCAAGACGGCTGCATCTGGGACAACCCTGTCAAGCCGCCTGTCGGCGACCCGAATGACGTCTATGCCAAGATCGCTCGCCAGTTGGACAAGCAGAGCACACATACCCACATGTACCGCTGGATGTTCAACATGCGCACCGGGGAAGTCAAGGAATTCCCGATCGACGACGAGGTCACCGAGTTCCCCATAGTCTCCAACGATTTCATCGGGTTGAAGAACCGCTACAGCTACAACTCGATCTTCTCGGGCCATGACTGGGTCATGGACGGGGTGAAGCGCTACGACCTGCTGTCGAACACGAGCACCCGCCACGAATACGGTCCCGGTCGTTTTGGCAGCGAAGTCTGTGTCGCCATGAAGGACGGGTTCGTCAAGGAGGACGACGCCTACATCATTACCTTCGTCAACGACATGAACCAGGACCGCTCCGAGTGCGTGATCTTCGAAGCGGCGGACCTCGCTGCGGGCCCCATTTGCACCATTGTCCTGCCAGAACGCATCTCTGCCGGCACGCATGCCTGCTGGATCGAGGCCGACCGCATTGACGGAGAAAACCGCCAGCTGGCGGGCAACTACTGGGAAATCAGTGTCTGTGAAGGCGAATGACAGGGGGCTAGAGAACGGTTACGAATTGACGCAGAATTCCAAACCCGAGGGTCAGATGCATTGGTCGGTACGGATCATGGCCGCACGGGTCGGGGTGTCCCCGGCGCAGGTACGGCGGATTTGGGCGGCACGGGGCTGAAGCCGCATTTGATCAAGACGTTCAAGCTCTCCACGGATCCGAACTTTGATGAGAAGCTCATTGACGTGTGCAGGCTGTATTTGAATCCGCCGAACAACGCGATAGATTTCTGCATGGACGAAAAGACCTCGATCCAGGCTCTTGACCGTTCCCAACCGTCCCTGCCGATGGTCAGGGGCCGGTCCGAGACGGTGACACATGACTACAAGCGCAACGAAACGGCCACGCTCTTCGCTGCCTTCGAGGTCACCACGGGAAGGTTCTGGGATCCTGCGTCCCCAAGCACCGTCACGATGAATTCCTGGGGTTTCTGAAAACCATCGAGAAGGAGGTCCCCCAAGGGCCTTCAAATCCACCTCATGGTGGACAACTACGCGACCCATAAGCATTCGAATGTGGAAACTTGGCTGGAGAAGAACCCGCGGTTTCACCTGCATTTCACCCCAACATCCTCCTCCTGGCTGAACCTGGTGGAGCGCTGGTTCAGGGATCTCACGGAGAGAGCACTGCGCCGTGGGGTCTTCCACTCGGTGCCGGACTTGATCGAGAAGATCGAAGACTGCATCCGAGTCAACAACGAGAACCCCAAGCCGTTGACTTGGACTGCGACCGCCGACTCAATCATCGAAAAAGTCCGCCGGGCCCGCATAGCCCTCCAAGCCACAAAGCAAAACTGAGACACTACACTAGTAACACCCGGTAGCTCACGCATGCGGGCTTAATCCCGCTACGAACCGTCGGATCATTCAGGCCCCCACGTTGACAATTGACCGTCCTGCCCAATAAATTCAGCACGGCAGAAGTCCAGCAAAAAGCGCAACTTGGCACTTGGTTGTGAGTGCTTCGGGTAGACGAGGGTGAGCCCATTGTGCGGGATTTCGTCAGCGATTCGACGATAGGCCAATGGCATACCGTCGTAGGAACGATCCCCGACAGGCCGCCCCATGATCGCCGAGTATCCCAACCCCCTAGCAACCATGGATCGAATAGTCTCGACATTCTTAAACCGCCATTTCACCTTTGGCTCAAACCCGGCTCCTCGGAGTAATTCCTCCACAAGCCCTCGGGCAGGGCGCAGATCGATAAGTATGGCTGGTTCGTCGTGTAGGCGCTTTAGCGGAACCGCTTCCAATGATGCAAGTGGGTGATTCGCTGCCAACAGCAGTTGCAAACGCAAGGGTACGATTTCGATCGCTTCCAGCCCTGGATGCACGTGCCGAAAGAGGACGAGGGCTGCATCTAAAGTTCCATCAAGGACCCCTTCTTGCAACTCGTCCGAGGGACCCTCAATAAAATCCAAGGTGATGGCAGGTGACTTGTCAGTGAAATGTGCGGCGATCGGCGGCAGGACCCAAGGTGACAGTGTCGAGAAGCAGCCAAGACGCAGGGAGCCGTGGAGTTCGCTCCTCATACCGCGAGTGAAGTCATGCAGGTCCCTCACTTTTTCTAGAATGTTTCGGACCTGGATAGCGGCGGAGCGGCCCGCCGGGGTCATGGACACCCCTTTGGCAGGGCGTCTGATCGTTAATTGCACACCCAATGCCACTTCCAAGTCAGTAACTGCTTGGCTAACGGCACCGGCCGATATGTGCAATCGGTGGGCGGCAGCGGTCACCGAGCCTTCTTCGGCCACCGCAATGAAGTACTCAAGTTGTCGCAGTGTAAAGTCAGTCATTCTGTAATTCTAAACTTATACTGTAGCTCTTTTACATTTACTGAATACGGTGACGTCGGTCATAGTAGTTGGAGATCGCCGTCACTCCCCACTGGAGGACTGCCGATACCCAGTCTTAAAGAGGAGTGAAGTGCAATGAACCCACAGAATAAGCCTTACGTAGTTACGTTGGGCACGGCTGGCGGACCGCGGTGGTGGCGGGGTGCTTCTGGTAGTCAACGTGCCGGAATCTCGACGGCGGTCGTCGTAGGCGAAGCTGTTTACCTCGTGGACTGTGGGCAGAGCACTGGCTCGCAACTATCTCGTTCGGGTATTCCGATGAGTTCCCTCCGAGGGATTTTCCTCACTCACCTACACTCGGACCACGTCATCGATTTGGCCGCTTTGACCATTTTTGGCTTCATGAACCTCAAATCCCCCAACAGGGAACAGATCGCGATAATGGGCCCTGGCGATCGCAGCATGCTTCCCCCACTTTCGCCTCGGGCCAGCAGTGCGCCCAGCCTCCCATTCCCCGAAAACGCGACTCCCGGGACACGCTCCATGTTCGATTCACTGGTGCAGGCGTACTCAACGGACGTGGCTGACCGGATGCTAGATTCGCTGCGCCCAAGCGTGTATGACTTCTTTGCCCCCCAAGACATCTCCGTCCCGGGTTCTAGCGGTTACCATCCCAACGAGAACCCGACCCCCACAGGTATGGAGCCCTTTGAAGTTTATTCTGACGATCTTGTCACGGTCACGGCCACCCTTGTGGAGCACCCACCTGTGGCCCCGGCTTTTGCATTCCGCTTTGACACAGCTGGCGGCTCGGTGACGATTTCTGGTGACACAGCCCCGTGCGGCAACCTTGTTCGGCTGGCCCGTGACACCGACCTGTTGCTGCATGAGGCCATCGACTTCGACAGTATTCAGCAAGCTTATGTCGGAGAGGATCCGGTCACGGCCGCCGCCACTATGGACCACCACCGCAAATCGCATACCTCGCCTGTTCAAGCCGGTGAAATCGCCACCCTTGCCGGGGCACGCCGACTTGCTCTCCACCATCTGGTGCCTGGAAACGCGGCCCCGGAAGCCTGGCAGAGTGCCCGCGAAAGCTACAGCGGACCATTCTATGTTCCCGAAGATCTTGATGTCATCAGCTTTGCCAACTCAAATCTCCGCTCCTCACTCGTCGCTGAAAGGGCGTGAACCATGACTGCAACACACGGTGTTCCACCAAGTTCAAACCGGAGAGACATGGAACTTCTTCAAGAATCAATCAACACGCCCATGATGCGGCGTATCCTTGCCTCCAGTTTCCTGGGCACGATGATCGAATTCTACGATTTCTTGCTCTACGCAACAGCCGCCGCCGTAGTCTTTAACAAGATCTTCTTCATCTCCATGAGCCCAGCAATGGCCACCTTCGCCTCTTTCGCAACATTGGCCGCAGGGTACGTTGCACGACCGCTCGGCGCCGTGATCTTTGGCCACTTCGGCGACCGGCTAGGGCGCAAGGGGGTACTGGTGGTCTCTATGTTGGCCATGGGTATTTGCACCACAGTCATCGGTTTGCTGCCGACCGCCGCACAGATCGGCGTCTTGGCACCCGTCATTCTGGTTAGCATCCGGATTATCCAAGGTCTGGCCATCGGCGGAGAATGGGGTGGCGCCATGCTGATCGCCCTCGAGCATGCCCCTGGTGGTAAGCGCGGATTTGCTGCCAGCTTCGCGAACCTAGGTGCGCCAGCTGGAGCCATCTTGGGTGCCATTGCCATGGCACTGGCAACCACGCTCCCGGATGAACAATTCTTCTCTTGGGGCTGGCGCGTGCCGTTCCTATTCAGCATCGTTCTGGTCTTCATCGGCATGGTGGTGCGCTTGAAGGTTACTGAAAGTCCTCTCTTTCAGGAGTTCGAAAAGGAAGCTGAAACGCGACGCCTTCCCATCATGGATGTGCTCACCAATTACCCAAAGAATCTATCCCTAGGCATTCTCGTCGGCATGAGTCAACTGATGATCGCCGGCATCGCCACCGTTTGGGCCGTGAACTTTGCAATTGAACACGGTGCCGACAAAACCGGCGTACTATCCGCCAAGGCCTTCGCCGCCGCCGTAATGCTTATCATGACCCTTATCAGCGCCAAGCTCTGTGACAGGTACGGCCGCAAACCCATCATCGCCGTCGGAATCGCTGCGGCAATGATCTTCGCCTACCCAATGCTGTTACTTGTGCAAACCGGCACCGTCGCTAACTTCACAATAGCGGTCATGGTTGCACAGGGAATCCAAGGCATCATCCTCGGCCCGCTGGCCGCGTTCCTGGCCGAACTTTTTCCGACCCGAGTCCGTTTCACCGGCGCATCAGTTGCCTTCCAAGGAGCTTCCACCATAGGCGCCGGACTGACGCCGATGGTGGCAGCAGCCATCGTTCTCGCAACCGGCGGCAGCATCGTCACCCTTGGCGCGGTTTGGATTGGGGCACTGGCGATTTCCCTGCTTGCCCTCGTTTTTGCTCCGGAGGGACGAAAGCTTGAACTCCAAGAGATCAAGTAGCACCGCACCAGCACAACGGCCTCAAATAGTTGAAAGCGACACCATGACACAGAACCCAACGCATGAATCCATCGCTGCCGGAATGGCCGTGCCCGAGGCGACCCCGGAAGAGACTGCGGCTTTGGAAGTCCTGTACCAGGACTTCGAGCAGGAGAACCTCATTCCGTTGTGGACGCAGATCGCCGACCTGATGCCCATGGTGCCGACGCCGAAAGCCGTCCCGCACGTGTGGCGGTGGAACACGCTCCTGCCATTGGCTGAGCGTTCCGGTGACCTGGTGCCCGTGGGCCGCGGCGGGGAACGCCGCGCCATCGCCCTGGCGAACCCGGGTCTGGGCGGAAAGCCCTACGTGACGCCGACCCTTTGGGCTGCCATCCAGTACCTGGGCGGACACGAGACCGCACCGGAACACCGCCATTCGCAGAACGCGTTCCGTTTTGTGGTGGAGGGCGAAGGAGTCTGGACCGTTGTCAATGGCGACCCGGTCCGGATGTCACGCGGTGATTTCCTGCTCACCCCGGGCTGGAACTTCCACGGCCACCACAATGAGACCGATCAGTCCATGGCGTGGATCGACGGCTTGGACATCCCGTTCGTGCACTACACCGACACGGCTTTCTTTGAATTCGGCACCGAGCGCGTCACCGACGAATCCACTCCCGACATCTCCCGCTCCGAGCGGCTGTGGGCGAATCCGGGCCTGCGTCCGCTCTCCGGACTGCAAAACACGATCTCCTCCCCCATCGGCGCCTACCGCTGGCAACACACCGACCGGGCACTGCGGGAGCAGCTCTTGTTGGAGGATGAGGGGAACCCGGCCACCGTTTCCCAGGGACACGCCGCCGTCCGCTTCGTCAACCCGACGACCGGAGGGGATGTCATGTCAACCATCCGCGCCCAGTTTCACCGCCTGCGCGCCGGGGCATCCACCGAGACCGTCCGCGAGGTCGGCTCCAGTGTCTACCAGGTCTTCGAGGGCCGTGGTGCGATCGTGATCAACGGCGAACGCAACCTGTTGGAAAAGGGTGACTTGATCGTGGTCCCGTCCTGGGCAGCCTGGTCTCTGGAAGCTGAAACTGAATTCGACCTTTTCCAGTTCGGCGACCAGCCCATCATTGAACGCCTCAACCTGAACCGCACCTACATCGAAGGACGCAACAACTCATGAAGCTTCTCACTCTCCGGACCCCGAATGGCATGAAGGCAGTACGCCAGGACGACGACACCCTCACCGAAATCGACGGCTACGCCAGCATCGGGGATCTCCTGCAGACCCCGGACTGGAAAACCGTTGCGGCAGCCGCCACCGGCGCAACCCACCCCTACGAGGGCGCCGACCTCGCCGCCGTCATCCCCGCTCCCGGCAAAATCATCTGCGTGGGCCACAACTACCGCAACCACATCAAGGAAATGGGCCGGGAAATCCCCACCCACCCGGCCTTGTTCGCCAAGTACGCCGAATCCCTGATCGGCCCCACCGACGACCTGGCCCTTCCACCGGAATCAGACGCCGTGGACTGGGAAGCCGAACTCGCCGTGATCATCGGCAAGCCCGGACGCCGCATCGCCGAAGCCGACGCGGCCGAGCACATCGCCGGCTACGCCGTGCTGAACGACGTTTCCATGCGCGACTACCAGTTCCGCACCATCCAGTGGCTCCAGGGAAAAACCTGGGAAAGCAGCACCCCCTTCGGCCCGGCCCTCGTCACGAGCGATGAGTTCAGCGCCGGCCCGCTCATGACCTCCGCCGTTGACGGAGAAATCATGCAGTCGACCCCGACCGGAGACCTCGTCTTCACCCCGGAATTCCTGGTCCACTACATCTCCACCATCATCACCCTCAACCCCGGCGACGTCATCGCCACCGGCACCCCGGGCGGTGTGGGCCACGCCCGCGAGCCACAGGTGTACTTGGCCGAGGGTCAGCTTCTGGTCACCACCATCGAGGGGCTCGGCAAACTGAGCAACAAAGTGGTCAGGGAAGCCTGATGGTTGCCCGCCAGGATCTGACGAGCGATCCGCGCCTGCAGGACGCACTCCTGCAGGCGCGGCGCGGCACCGCGTTCTTCGCCCGCAAACTCAACGAACTCAGCGACGACGAGCTCGACGGCGATTCCCTCTTGCCCGGCTGGACCCGCCGCCACGTCGCTGCCCATGTCGGCTACAACGCCCGCGCGATTGCCCGGCTCGTTGAATGGGCCGCCACAGGGGTGGAAACACCCATGTACCCCTCCCCCCAAGCACGCAACCAGGAAATCGACTTCGGCGCCACGCTCAGCCCCATTGCCCTGCGCAACCTCTTTGACCACTCCTCCGTGCACCTGAACGTGGAATGGCGCGACCTGCCCGACGCGAGCTGGTCCAACCACGTCAAAACCGCCCAAGGCCGCACCGTCCCCGCCTCCGAAACCGTGTGGATGCGCACCCGCGAAGTCTGGCTCCACGCCGTCGACCTCAACAACGGAGCCGGCTTCAACGACATCCCGGCACCGATCCTGGAACGGCTGCTGGACGACATCACCGCAGCCTGGAAAACCCGCGGCACCGACAACGGACTCGTTATAGCCCCCAGGGGAAGCGAAAGGGGCTTCGGGGACGTTTCCAACCCGGACGCCGCGACCATCACAGGCACACTGGCCGAAATAACCGCCTGGGCCGCCGGCCGCAGCGGCATCGACGCAACACTGCCGGCACCCGTCTGGATCTAGGCGCAGTTTCCTGAACGGGTTCGGCTTCGTTGCAGCTGGAACAGTGACCGGGCCCAAAATAGAAATCCTGGCGCCACCCAAATGTCGGGAGGCACCGGGATTTCCACTTTGTGGTTTATTGGTTGTGGTCCTGACGCAAGGGTGTCCATACGGTAATCGAGTCGGAATCAGCCTTCATGGGGCAGGCGTCCTTGTCCTTCGCTACAAGGGTAGCCAATGTCAGTGTGCACACCTCGCCTTTGAGGAAACTCGCGTTTAACTGCGACTGAAAACTCGTCTCGCTAACAAGCTTGAAGAGCTTTTCGGCTGGCTGCCGGGACGCCTCGTCGTTGACAAAAGTGCGGGCAACTCTGAGAATTCTACATTTGTGATCGACAAAAATTCACTTGCGATGCCGCTCGAAGCGGAAAGCTGGAGGAAGCATTGCCAGCCTTGGCACGCCGTCGCAAATCTACCTGTTAGTTTCCAACGCTGAGTCCAGCGCCCGGGGTATAGCGGGGCGCTCGGCCTACAGCGGGCGAGCGGCCAGTAGCCCACTGTGCCCTCGGTTACCCGACGGCCTTCTTCAGCAGCGCCACCAGTTGCTTCTTGTCGGCGGCGTCTGGCTTGGTCACGGCGAAGGAGCTGGGACAAGTGTTGCCGTCGTCAAGCTTCGCGTCCTCCTGGAATCCGATTGTGGCGTTCCGGTACTTGAACGTGGCGGCGACCTGGAAGAACACCACCACCTTGCCGTCGGCGTTCATGTACGCCGGCATGCCGTACCAGGCCTTGGCACCCAAGGTGGTGTTTTCCTTGACGAGATCGTGCAGGTTTGCGCCAGTTCCTGGTCCGTGCCGCTCATTTCAGTGATGGCGGCGAGGCAGGCGGCCTCCATGTCGGCGCCCGCCTTGGCTACTTTCACCTCGGTCGCCACGGCCCGCATTGCAGCCTTTTCCTCTTTGCTGAAGGTGGTGTTTGCCATTGCCGCATCCTTTCGTTGGTCCGTTGTTGAAACCACTGCAGGCGGCAGCGCGGCGGCAGGCTTCTTGATCCTGCTCGAAGCCGCGCTGGCCGAGCCTGTCGAGGCCCGGCGGGCTACTCGACGAAGGTGACTTCAATTTCGAGTGAACCTGACATCCCTGTCAGCATGGATTTGGTGTTCTCGAGCGCCCTCTTCCGCGGCCCTGATTCCTTCGCTGCAGCCGTTATCTTCTTCTCGGCATCCTGATAGAACTTTTCTTGCTTCGGCGTCTCCAGCGCATCCTTGATCCGTTCAACCGCGCCCCGCTCCTGGCTGGCTACGTAGGACTTTTCGTGGTTGATGTTCGGTTTGTCGAGCTGAGCATCAGGCAACCTGACCTTTAACGACCTGCCGTCCTCAGACAGCGTCAGGTCTTCGTCGGCGAAACCGGACATCTCAACATATGCGTTGACGGTGCCCTGTGCCACAACAAGCGTCCGGCGTCCCAAGATGACATCAGGTACCCACCCGTTGTCTTCTCCCCCGTCATCAACCACCACTTCGAAGTGGCCGACCGCACCGTGGAACTGGCTGATGTTCTGGATCGACTTCAGCAGCGCGGGCCGGTTCCGTTCATTCTGTTGCCATGGGAGCAGATTGACCCCAAACGCGCCAGCCACACCAAGTGGTACGTAGCCAAGGGGAGATCAAGGCTTAGGCGTGTTACCAGCCGAAGAGCCGTGCCGCATTGAGGGTGAAAGCCTGGGATGCCAGCTCGGTGCCCAGCTGTTGCGCTGCCCAGTCCTTGAGCGAGGCATAGGCTTGGTCTTCGTGGCGGGTGAATGGCCAGTCGCTGCCGAACACGAGTCGTTGCGTGGTCCCTGCTTCCTTGAGCTTTCGAACCATGGCCGTGGCTTCGCCGGCTTCCGAACGATAGGGGCCTGAGACCTTGATCCACACATGCCCGAGGGCCGCCAGCTCAAGCAGCAGGGCCGTGGCCTCGGGCTCTGTGCTCGAGGTCAGCCCAAGATGGTCGATCACCACCTTCGACGGCCAGGTCCTGAGCTGATCAGCCAACTGCATCCACTGGGCTCCCGAGGCTTGGATCTCCAGGTGCCATTCCTGTCGCGCGAGCTCCAATGCGGCAGTCTGCCAGTCGGGCGAGCACAGGTCCGGTAGCGGCACTCCGAGCAGGTTCAGCCGGACTCCGCGGATGCCGGCGGCATCGAGCCCGGCAACATTCCCGCGCGACAGCTCGAGGTCGGGTCTGGTTGCGTCAATGACGATGACCCCACGCAGACGGTCCGGTGCCTTCGCCATAGCTCCGATCAGGTAGGAATTATCATGTCCCAGGAAGCTGGGCTGGACCAACACGCCCCGGTCCATTCCATTCTCGTTCAGCACCTCGAGGTACTGTTCGACGGTGGCCTCGTAATCGGGTGTGTAGCGGGCATGGCTCGTCACCGGCAGTCCCGGTTGAAATACGTGGGCATGGGTGTCCGTGGTCAGAAAACTAGTCTCAGGCATCCATCCATCCTAGATGACCTCTAAACCTTCAAAGGAATAGACCTATACAGGAATGGGATGTACTGTGGGTCACATGAAATCGATAGAAGAGGACCCCGGGCCCGGGGTCGGCCCTGACCCCAGGCTCCCGCTCCACGCCAGGATCAAGGACGACCTGCTTCGGCGCATCCGGGCAGGCGAGTGGAACGGAACAACCCCGCTACCGCCCGAATCCTCGCTCGCTGATAGCTATGAAATTTCAATCGGCACGTTGCGCCGCGTCCTAGGTGAACTGGCGACCGAGGGGATCCTGGAACGTCAGCAGGGACGCGGCACGTTCGTGCGCCGGGCTTCCTTCCAGAATTCGCTCTATCGCTTTTTCCGCGTCCAGGGGCAAGAAGGGCAGACGCCGCTAAGCCGCATTCTTTCCCGCACTCCGGAAACTGCCGATTCGGTCCTTGCAGCCGCACTCAATGTGCGTCTTGGTTCCGGGCTGCTGCACATGCGTCGGCTCAGGCTGTGGAACGAGCATCCCTTCCTGATAGAAGACATCTGGCTGCCCCTACCGCGATTCGACGCGGTCGCACAAGCCGACTTGTCGGATCTAGGGCCCCTACTGTATCCGGCCTATGAACGCCTGGCGTGCGTCGTCGTCGGAAGCGCCACCGAGGAGCTTTCGGTGGTGGCCGCCACCGCGACACAGGCCGCGTTGCTGTCCGTGGCACCGGACACGGCGCTGGTGCGGATCAGTCGATCTGCGCTGACACATGCCGGTGAAATCATGGAATACCGGGAATCCCACGGGGTCGCGAATTCCTTCCGATATCGAGTAGAGATTAGCTAATATGCAAGAACTTGTGGCCGTATTCGGCCTGATCCTGATCTTCGGCGTGGCCATGTGGCGCAATATCAACATGGGCGCGGTTGCCCTCGTGGTGGCCTTCGTGCTTGGCATCGCGTATTACGGCCAAAGCGCCTCCGAGATCGCCTCCGGGTTCCCCGGAGGTCTCCTGATCACCCTGTTGGGTGTCACCTACCTCTTTGGCATGGCGCGTGCCAACGGCACCGTCGATCGAATCGTCAGCGGGGCAGTCGGCGCCGTCCGCGGCCGGGTGGCGCTGGTACCGTGGGTCTTCTTCGTCCTGGCCGCCATCATTACCGGTTCCGGTGCTCTCTCGGCGGCAACCAACGCTATCCTGATCCCTGTAGGGCTCGCCTTCGCCAACCGCTACCGCATCAATCCCCTGCTCATCGGGCTGTCCATCATCAACGGCACCAATGCCGGTGGATTCTCCCCGATTGCCGTGTACTTCAGCATTGTCGACGGCGTGCTGGACAAGATCGGCGTGAGCATCGATGCCGGACAGCTTTTCCTCTGGACCTTCATTGCGAACCTGCTGATCAACGCAGTGGCCTTCTTCCTTCTCGGCGGACGCGAATTAATGCGGCGCGCCCGTGAGACAGACGCATACCGCGATACACTCGATGACCTCTCCGGTGGTTCCGGTTCGACCGCCATGGCGGTCGAAACCAAGGCCAAGACCTGGGCCCTCCCACAAGTGGTTACGGTCCTGCTGATGGTGGGGGTCTTGGTGGGCGGGCTGGGCTTCAAGCTCGACGTGGGATTCCTTGCCCTCGGGGCGGCCGTCATCCTCTCGGCACTGTATCCCCAGGACTCGAAGGAAGGTGTCAGCCACATCGGCTGGGGCGTGATCCTGTTGATCGGTGGGATCGTCACCTACATCAGCATGCTCGACACCGCCGGGGTCATCGACGGCTTGGCCAATTCCGTAGCGGGTATCGGCACGCCGCTGCTTGCAGGGCTGTTGATGCTGGTCGTCGCCGGCGTCGTCTCGGCCTTCGCATCGACCAACGCCATGTTCGTGGTCCTGGTTCCGCTGGCGGCACCACTGCTGGTCAGCGGAGCCCTGGAACCCATGGGCTTCATCATCGCCCTGTGCATTGCCGCCTCCGCGGTGGATTCCAGCCCTTTCTCCACCGGCGGGGCATTGGTCGTCGCCAACACGGAAGAGGATCTGCGCGACAAGACGTTCAAGGGAATGATGCTCTGGGGCATGCTGATGATCCTCGCCGCACCGTTGCTGGCCTGGTTCTTCTTCGTGGTCCTCTAGGTGCGTGGGTCAGTATCGCTTTGACGGTCGGCACCGTGTCTTCGGGAAACCTGGCCACGGATGGCTTGATTAGGGCGCCTGCCGACCGGAGGTGACGAATTCCGGGTTTCGGGGTTCCTTGGGACCAGACCGGGGTCTGGTGGGGGCCTGCGCGCAGCGCATGCCCCCACCAACGTTGCCGCTACGCAGCCGATGCGACCCGGTAGCTGTGCAGCTTCATCAGGTTGTGGCAGGCAGCGAGCAGCTTCCACTCGAGGGCCGCCTTTTCCAGCCCGCGCAACAACAGGTGCTTGCCCTGCCGGGTGTGGATCTGCCCGAAGACCGGTTCCACGATGACCTTGCGCCGGGAATAGACCTTCTTCCCGATCTTCGTCTTCAGCTTCCGGGCCATCCGCTCGCCATCGGTGGCGTTGGCAGGGATCCTGCCCCTGGGTGCCTCCGGGATCGGGGTGGAGTGCTTCATGCGCCCGGCGGAAATGAAGAACTTGGTGCCATGCTCAGCCTCCAGGTCCCGCGCAATCTCGAGGTTCGCCTTCGAGCAGTAGCCGGTGTCCGCCAACCACTTCTGGGGCATCCGCCCCAGGTTTTCCAGGGCCTTCTCGACCATCGGAACCAGCTGTCCGTAGTCGTTGGCCGCCTGGTTCAGCTCCGCGGCGACAATGACCTGCCGGTATTCATCCACGACGGCCTGGCCGTTGTAGCAATAGGAAAAGGCGCCGGAGGCCTGCTTCATGATCCGCACATCCGGGTCCGTGAAGTTCCGCTGCGCCTTGGGCCTGGGCACCGCATCCTTGGCGGCCTTGTCCCCGGCGGCGGTCACGTCGTCATCGTCGTCCCCGCGCCCGGCCGCCTTCTCCTCGGCCTCCGCCCGCGCCCTGGCCGAGGGCCTCCTCCTCGATGGAGGCCCTCGCAATGGCCATCGCCCGGGACCGCGCCTGCCGGTTCGCCAACTCCACCGGCAGCTCGTCCCCGCGCTTGCCCGGCCCGAACTTCGCGTCCTCGCTGGCATCAACGGTCTTGGCCTCGGCCAGCAGGTCGCTGACTTCCCGGGCCAGGACCTTCTGCTTCTCCGTGAGCCGGGCATAGGACATCGCCTTGTGCCTCGAGGCGTTCGCCCGCACCTTCGTCCCGTCCAGGGCCACCTTCCCCAGCTTCACCATCCCCGCGGCCCGGCAGAGTTCCAGGGCCTGCAGGAACACGTTGGCGAAGGCCGCCAGGTGGCGTTCGCGAAAAGCGGGCGATGGACCGGAAATCCGGGGCCTGCTGCGCCGACAGCCACCTGAACGACACCACATCGGTGCAGGCCCGCCCAAGCTCGCGGGAGGACCGGACCCCGGTGCAGTAGCCGTAGAGCAGGATCCGCAACATCAACCGCGGATCATACGGAGGCTGTCCCTTCGCCTTCGCATACGAGGCATGGAACCGGTCCAGATCCAGCTCGTTCTCCACCAGCTCGGCCAGGAACCGTGCCAGGTGGCCCTCGGGCAGCCATTCGTCCAGGGACGGCGGCACCAGCATCACCGCATCCGAATCGAAGGCCCTGAACCGCTTCCTCGCCCCGCCGTTCAGATCGATCCGGTCATCGGCCGGGACCTCGATCCGCTCCACCAAGGACTCGTCAAACAAACCATCCTGCGGCAACGAAGAAGAGGTATCCATGCCCCCAATTATCCCAGTGCCGGCGCGGAACCCCGGTTAATCCTCCGGCGTTTTAAGGATTCCTCGAATCACCGTTTGCCGGTTACTGACCCCCGCACCTAGAAGTTACGTAGCTGAAACGCCAGGAGCCGCGGTTTGTCGGGGTTCCTGGCGTCAGTGCTCCGGGCTCTCTGGCTACTTTCTGTAGGTACGGATGTGGTGGTCGATGAGGTCCATGGCTTTGTGTTGGCGGGGCGTGGGCATTGAAAGCAGTTCGAAGGTCTTCTCGGTGCCCGGGACGCGGGTGGTGTTCCGGGTCCGGGTTCCCAGGTGGGCGAGCAGGTCCTGGTAGCTGGTGGCGGTGCGCCCGTCGTCGAGTTTCCGGGTGCTGGCCTTGTGTGCGGCGGCGGCCGAGCGTTGGACCTTGGCGACCGGTTCCTCGGGAACGGGGCGGTTTTCGTCGGTGAACGTCAGCGGCGCCAGGGCGGTGCGCAGGTGCCAGGTGAGGTGGGCTGCGAGCATGCAGAGGAACACGTGGGCGCGGGTGCGTTCGGCGGTGTAGTGGCGGATGGGGCGGATGCCCAGGTCCCGGGTCTTGAGGGTCTTGAAGATCTTCTCGACGTTGGCCAGGGACTTGTAGGTCCGCACCGCTTCGGGGGCGTCCATGGTGCCTTGCGGGACGTTGGTGCGGATGACATAGATGCCGTCGAGGTCGGCCTCGCGCTTGATGGAGTCCTGGTTGCGTTCGTAGGTGAACTTCTTGTCGGCGATGACCAGGTGGAAGTGCTTTTGCATCTTGTAGGTGCCCACGATTTTCCCGACCCGCACCCCGGTGGCCCCGGCGGTTTTCAGGCGCCCTGCTTCCACCGCCTTCTTGACGGCCTCGAGTTTTTCCTCGGTGGCGGTGAGCAGCTCTTCGCGCTGGTGGGCGCGCTTGGCGGCCAGGGGCGGGTTGCGGCAGGCGATGAGGCGTTCGTGCGGGTAGTCGGGGTGGGTGATTTCGGCGAGGTTCTGTTCGTCGAACAGGCTCACCTGCAGGGGTCCGTCGTCCTCGGCGAGCTGTTGGATGGCGGTGTTGCGCAGGGCGGTGACCCACGAGAAGTCGGTGTCTTTCTTGAGGTCTTCGACCCGGGCGTTGGTGACCATGCCGCGGTCTCCGACCATGACCAGGTCCTGGACGCCGGAGAGGTCCTGGATTTCTTCGGCGATCTGGATGAATGCGGCCGGGTCGGAGGTGTTGCCGGGCAAGACACGCACCGCGATGGGCAGGCCGGCGCGGGTGGCGAGCATGCCGTATTCGATTTGTTCGCAGCCGCGTTTCTTGTCCCTCGAATACCCGTGCTTGGCCAGGGGGTTGTGGGTTCCGGTGACCCAGGAGGAGGACAGGTCGAAGAGGGCCAGTGCCTCGGGATTGTGTTCGGGTCCCAGATGGGTGCGGGCGAGCTGCTTTTCGATGCGGGGTTGCTGTTGAAGCAGCCAGTCCATGGCAGCGTAGAGCTCATCGGTGGAGACCGGACCGAGGTCGGTGCCCAGGGTGGTGTCGGTGAACCAGTTCAGCGTGGCGAGCTTGGAGGTCGGTTTGCGGATGCGTGCGGTGAGCAGGGCCATGACCAGGTCCCGCTGTCGGGAGGCGGGGCCGAGCAGGGATTCGAAGCGCAGCCCGCGGGCCATGGTGGTGATGGCGTCGATGTGTCCGTGGGGCAGGGAGCGCAGGATCTGCATCCGGGCGGTTGCGTCCACCATGGTCTTGCCCTTCAGGGACGCCTGAAGGTCCTCGATGGCGTGTTGGGGCAGGTAGGAGATGTTGCCGAGGGTTTCGTGCTTGACCTTGCCGTCTTCGCGGTAGGTGCGGCGTATGAGGGCGGATTGGTATTCGACCTCGATGCCGGCCTTGTTCATCCGGCGGGACCTGTTGATGGCTACGTGCATGGCCTTGGTGCCCTGTTCCATGACAACAAAATACACCTCTCATGCGGAGAATGGAAGACTTTTAGCGAATGCTTTAGTGGCTACAGCTTTCGGCCCAAAACGCGGAAATGCTCCGGAACCATGCGGTTCCGGAGCAAATCCCTAACGTAGCTTCAGTCTAGACGGGCAGATATCTGGCGCACCTGATCCTTCATCGCCGCGGCGAATTCATCCAGGTGCGTGGCGATCCGGGCAGTGGGCCCAGCAATGGCCAGGACTGCCAATAGCTTTCCGTTGCCGAATATTGGGGCGGACACGCCGCTGACATCGGGAAGGGTCTGTCCGCGATTAATCGCCACGTTCTCTCGGGCTATCCCGCGAAGCTCCTCCTGCACTTGCCGGCGCCGGTCTTCCTTCTCGATGTGCGCGGTGAGGTAGACATCGCGATAGCGTTCGCTGGCGTAGGCGAGGAAGCACTTGCCGGAACTGGTGGGGTAGAGCGGCCGTCGGGTCCGCAGCGGGGCTGAATAGCGGATCATCTGGGTCGATTCCAGGACGTCGGCATAGACCACGGCATCCCCAACCAAGAAGCTGAGCATCACGGTCTCATTGAAGTCGCGGTGCAAAGCTTCCATGGCAGGCCGAGCAGCGCGCTCGATGGACGGACGCGGGGCCGCCAATAGGGCGGTGACAGCCGGCCCTATGGTGTAGGAGCCGTCGTCGTCATGCAGATACCCGGTGGCGACGAGGCCTTTGACAAGCCCGTGGATAGATGAGCGGGGCGCGTCCAAAGCTGCGGCAAGGCCGGCCAGCCGGATGCCCCCCTCACTCTTGGCGGCAAGTTCGAGGATATTGGTGACGCGCGATGCCGTGCGGTGTTCTTTGGCCTCACCGGGTGCTGACATTATGTTTCCTCCATCATTGAACCTGCCGATGGCCTCAGGATACAGGCCGGTTCTCCGGCATCGCTTGCTCCACAGCGATAGCCCCATCATCAAGGGTCCCGCTGCGCATCGCAATCTTGCGCTGCTGATCGAACATGCATGCGCCTCCAATGAACACCGCTCCGAGAATGAAGAGTACGGACACGCCCCACGTGGCGTTGGTAGCAGACATCGTGACCAAGGCCAATGCCCCCAAGGGCGCCAAGCCCCCGGCAAAGGCACCGCCGACCTCGCGCCCGGTGCCCAGTCCCGAGGCTCGGACTTCGGCCGGAAACTGACGAGCCATGTACGACCCCGAAGCGGCGAGTATGGCAGGAACCGCGACACCTGTAGCCAGGATCAGACCGGCCCAGATGAGAATTGGCTGGTTCGTGTCCATAAGCCAGAAGAAGGGGAACGCTAGGACCGCGATGCAGGCGGCCCCAAACAGGATGACTCGACGGGAATCGAACCGGTCAGAGAGGCGCCCGGCTATCGGGACAACGATGATGGCAACGGCGCTTGCCAGGGTAATGCCGAAAGCCCCGACGTTGGGGGCAACGTCCCGGAATTGGGTGAGGTAGGACAGCGAGAACGTCTTGAAGATGTAGCTGACACCGTTGTAGCCGATGGTCATGACCATGACGATAGCCAGCCCCCGCCAGTCAGACTTGAATAGATCCCGCAACGGTGTGGTTTTTTTGTGGTTCTTTGCCCGAGCGGCCATTCTTTCGAACTCCGGGGTTTCTGGCATCTGCCGGCGCACCCAGACACCCATGATGACAAGGGCGAAGCTGGCCACAAACGGGATGCGCCACCCCCACGTATACAGAAATTCCTCGCTGAAGCTGGTAAGGATGGCCACGGTGAGCGAGGAAAGAAGCAACCCAATGTTCACACCCAGCGCGGGCAGTGACCCGAGGCGGCCACGGGATTTCGAGCCGGCATGTTCATACGACACAGCGATCGCACTGCCGAATTCGGCCCCGGCACCCAAGCCTTGAAGGATCCGCAATGCGACCAACAGGATCGGGGCCGCGATACCGATCGTCTCGTAGGAGGGAACCAGCCCGATTAGGCCGGAAGAAATGCCCATAAGCAGGAACGTCAGCGACAGTACCGCCTTGCGGCCGATCTTGTCGCCCAGCACGCCAAAGACGATTCCCCCCAGGGGACGTGCCAGGAAGCCGACCGCGAAGGTGGCGACTGCAGCCAGCGTGCTGGTCGTTGAGCTCTCTGAGGGGAAGAAAATCGGCCCGAAGACCAGAGCCGCCATCGAGGCATAGAGGTAGAAATCGAACCATTCCAGGGCAGAGCCAATAACTACGGCAGGTCCTACGCTCTTGTGCGTTTTTGTCGGTGAGGGGGCAGATCTGGGTTGGTTCACTGGCTCGTTCATCGGGCTGGATCCTTTCTACGGTCCACATTACGAGTGGAGGGGGTCATGCTCGAAGTGCTCCCCCGCCGCTCGTAACAGACGAGCAGCAGAAAACCCTTTTGTTCGTATTTAAGAACATAGAGTCGCATTAATGAATACCGAGCCCTTACGCTATCGAGTGATCCGAATCACGTCAAGCGCGCCACCGCCGACACCCCGCCGTCCGCCTTGACGCGTGACCCAAACCACGAGACACTCGAATCATTCACATATAAGTATTTACATTCATATTTAGGAACATAATGAAAACCAGCATCTCCCAGCGTGGCCTCTATTTCGAGGAACTCGATCCCGAAGCCGTCTATCGCCACAGCCCCGGGCGAACCGTCGGAGAGTCAGACAACACCTTGTTCTCGACATTGACAATGAACCCGCAGAGCCTGCACTTGGATGCCGCAGCCTCAACGCGGACCGAATTCGGGGAACGGTTGGTCAACAGCATGTTCACTCTCTCGACCCTGATCGGACTCAGTGTGGCGCAGCTGACCCAGGAGACCACAATCGCTAATCTGGGTTTCGGCCAGGTGTCCTTCCCGGCCCCCGTACTGGCCGGGGACACCCTGTACGCCGAGTCCACGGTGGAGAGCAAACGCGTGTCTAAGTCCCGACCCGAAGCGGGAATCGTGGAGTTCCTGCACATCGCCCGCAACCAGCGCGGCGAAGTGGTCGCTCGAGCGCAACGCACCGCGATGATGCGCCGCCTGCCCTCGGAGCATGAAGGATGAGCATCTTCGCCCAGGGGCCGGCCCTGCTGTTCTGCCCTGGCGATCGCATGGATCGCTTCGAGAAGGCACTTGACCGGGCAGACGTGGCCATCCTGGACCTGGAAGACGCCGTCGCACCCGAGCGGAAAGTCGCGGCTCGCGGGCAGGTGGCCGCCGCCGCCGCGACAGCTCCCCAACGCACCATCGTGCGCATCAACGCCGCCGACACCCCGTGGTTCCATGACGACGTGACCGCCATGCGCCTAGCGGGGGTACGCACACTGATGCTCCCCAAGGCCTCGGGCCCCGAACAATTATGCGCACTGCAAGATTTCGAAGTAGTTGCCTTGTGCGAGACGGCCGCCGGGGTCCTGGCGGCCCCGCGGCTGGCTGCCGCAACCAACTGCACAGCACTGATGTGGGGTGGAGAAGACCTTGTCGCGGACATCGGCGGTCGATCAAGCCGCGGAACGGACGGACGCTACCGGCCGATGATTGAACAGGCCCGGACCAGTGTGCTGTTCGCCGCCGCAGCCGAGGGCAAAGCCTCCATCGACGCCGTCCACATCGACATCAGCGACTTGGACGGACTGGAAACCGAATCCAAGGAAGCGGCCGATATGGGGTTCCGGGCCAAAGCCTGCATCCACCCCCAGCACGTGGCATACATCCGCAAGGCCTTCCGTCCCACCGACGAGCAGATCGCGTGCGCGCGGACCCTGCTTGCACATCCCGAAGCCAGCAGCGGCGGGGTGTTCCGGATCGGCAACCAGATGATCGACGGTCCCCTGCTCACCCACGCGCGCACCCTCATTGAAAGGACCACCCCATGGATTTCGAACTGACACCCGACCAGAAGGACCTGCGCGCCGGCGCCCGGGAGCTGGCCCGCAGCTTCTCCGATGAATACTGGGCCGACCGCGACTTGAAGGGCGAATTCCCCTGGGAGTTCTACAACGCCTTCGCCGAAGCCGGCTGGCTTGGCATCGCCATCCCCGAACAATACGGCGGCGGCGGGCTGGGCATCCTTGAAGCCTCGTTGCTGCTCGAGGAGGTCGCTGCCTCCGGTGCCGGGATGAATGGTTGCAGCACCATGCACCTGACTATCTTCGGCCTCAATACGATCGTCAAGCACGGCAGCGAAGAGCTCCGGCAAGAAATCCTTCCGGCCGCCGCGGACGGATCCTTGCACGTGTGCTTCGGAGTCACCGAACCCGATGCCGGCACCGACACCACCCGCATTTCCACCTTCGCCAAGCGCGTCGAAGGCGGCTACATCCTCAACGGGCGCAAGGTGTGGATCACCAAGGCCGGCGACTCCCAAAAGATGGTCCTGATCGCGCGCACCACCAAGCGGGAGGACGCGCAGCGCCCCACCGACGGGATGTCGCTGTTTCTCATCGACATCGATCCCGAACACGTCCATCTCGACGCGATCCCCAAGATGGGCCGCAACGCCGTCTCGTCCTATGAAGTGCTCATCGATGACTACTTTGTTCCTGAGAAGGCACGCATCGGCGAGGAAGGCAAGGGCTTCAAGTACCTGCTCGACGGACTCAACCCCGAACGAATCCTGCTCGCACACGAGGCCCTGGGCCTCGGTCGGGCCTCCCTGGACCGAGCCGTCCGATATGCCCAGGAACGCGTCGTCTTCGATCGGCCCATCGGACAAAACCAGGGCGTTGCATTCCCCCTCGCCGAGGCCGTCATGCGCCTGGACGCAGCCGAGCTGGTGGCCCGCAAAGCCGCATGGCGCTACGACCAGGGCCTGCCGTGCGGCCGGGAAGCGAACATGGCCAAATGGTTGTGTGCCGAGGCCGGTTTCGCCACCGCGGACCAGGCCATCCAAACGCACGGAGGCATGGGCTACGCCCGCGAATATCACGTCGAACGATACTTCCGCGAAGCCCGCATCCTGAGACTCGCCCCCGTGAGCCAGGAAATGGTCCTGAACTACGTCTCGACCCACGTTCTGGACCTGCCGAAGTCCTACTGACCACGAAGGACGGATACGACAATGACGACCACACCAACACCCGCCGGGAGCCTCACGGGGCTTCGCGTGCTGGACCTCTCCCGAGTCCTCGCCGGGCCCCTGTGCACCCAGATGCTCGCCGACCACGGCGCCGAGGTCATCAAGGTCGAACCCCCCGCGGGAGACGAAACCCGATCCTGGGGGCCGCCTTTCGTCAGCGACACGATGAGCGCCTACTTCGGCGGCGTCAACCGCAACAAATCCAACCTCTGCGCTGACCTGCGCACCTCCGAAGGCCAACAACTGCTCGGGGACTTGCTCGCCGAAGCCGACGTCCTAGTGGAAAATTTCAAGGCCGGCACGCTGTCCCGATGGGGCTACCCGGACGAGCTGCTGCGCGAGAAGTATCCGCACCTGATCCAATGCCGCATCACCGGATTTGGCATCGATGGCCCCATGGGAGCCATGCCGGGATACGACGCCGTCGTGCAGGCCTACAGCGGTTTGATGAGCATCAACGGGGAATCCGACGGGCCAGCCCTGCGGGTCGGAGTGCCAATCGTGGACATGGTCACCGGGATCTACGCTTTTTCCGGAATCCTGCTCGCCCTCAACGAACGTCACAGCACGGGCATGGGGCAACTGGTGGACTGCACCTTGATCGATACCGCGATCTCCTTGTTGCACCCGCACTCCTCGTCCCATCTGGCCGACGGTCGCGTCCCCCAACGCACAGGTTCGGCACACCCGACCATCGCACCGTACGACACCTTCGCCGCCGAGGACGGACAGATCTTCGTAGGCGCCGGCAACGATCGGCAATTTGGCCAATTGGTGTCCCTGCTCGGCATTCCATCCGTCGCCGAAGACCCGCGCTTCACCACCAACGCCGACCGGCTCCGCAACGTCAGCGAGCTGCGCCCACTGCTGGCCGAGAAGATCGCCGTGACCGAACGGCAACCCCTGGCTGAAGCACTCCTCGCCCGAGGGGTGCCGGCTTCCGCCATACACAACGTCGCCGAAGCACTCCGCGACCCCCATGTGCTGCACCGGAAAATGGTCGTGGAACGGGACGGATATCGCAGCAGCGGCGTGCCCATAAGCCTCAGCCGCACCCCGGGCAGCGTAGGGAATCCACCACGAGAAAAGGGCGCCGACACCCGGGAGATCCTCACATCCCTGGGGTACGGACCTCAAGAAATAGATGCACTGCTGGACGTCCACATCGTGCATTCAAATGCCGCGGACCGCTCCCTGCCGCGGACCGGAGTTTCCCCCCAATGACCAAATCGACCCCAGGGGGTTGGTCCACCCATTCACCACACGGACCAGGAAGCGCCACTCGTTTCCAGGTCCTTGGAAGGAGCCTGCGCACATGAAGATCGCCGTACTGCTGAAGCAAGTCCCGGACACCTGGGGGGAGCGCAAGATCGATCTGTCGACCGGTCTGATTGACCGTGCCGCCAGTGATGCCGTCATCGACGAAATTTGTGACCGCGCGCTGGAGGTGGCACTGTCCTACAAGGACACCGCCGATGCGGAGGTGGTCGTTCTGACCATGGGTCCTTCCTCTGCCCAGGGAATGCTGCGCAAGGCGCTGGCGATGGGTGCCGATGCTGCCCTACACGTTTCCGACGACGCACTGGCAGGCGCCGATACCCTGCAGACCGCAGAGGTCCTGGCCGCGGCTTTGCGCAACACCGGTTTCGACCTGGTGATCGCGGGCAACGAGTCGACCGACGGTCGTGCTGGGGTGGTGCCTGCACTGATCGCCGAGCGATTGGGCCTACCGCACGCGTCGTTCCTGGACTCCGTGGCTATCGGAACCGATGGTGTTCGCGGCCAACGGGCCGTTGAAGGCGGATCGGTCGAACTTTTCGCCCCCTTCCCTGCCGTGGCATCCGTCACCGAGCGCCTGCCTGAAGCGCGGTTCCCCAACTTCAAAGGGATCATGCAGGCCAAAAAGAAGCCTCTGCAGGAGCTCACCCTCACTGATCTGGACGCCGAGATCCCAGTCCCCAGCTCCATCGTGGTGGCCGCCGCTCAGCGTCCTGCCCGAAACGCCGGGACCAAGATCGTGGACGACGGCAACGCAGCCCGACAAATCACCGAATTCCTCGTGACCAACCACCTCGCCTAACCAAGGAGACCGCAGATGAGCAACATTCTCGTACTCGTCGAAACAGCGCTGAATGGGGAGCCTGCAGCCTCCACCGCCGGCCTGATCGCCGCCGCTTCCCAGCTAGGCACCCCGGTGGCGGTGCACGTTGCCATGCCGGGCACCGGAGGACAGCACGCAGCCACTTTGGGTCACTGGGGGGCCGAACATGTCTATGTGTGCGAGACCGACCAAACCGACCGGCTCCTAGTGACCCCTCAAGTCCTTGCCTTGGAGACGGCCGTCCGCAACATGGAACCTGCGGCCGTGCTGGTGGCGAACTCATCCACTGGCCGCGAGGCAGGAGCCCGCCTGGCACTGCGAGTGGGCGGCGGACTGCTCACCGACGTAGTCGGCGTTCGGGTGGATGATGGCAGGATCGTGACCGCGCACTCCGTATTCGGTGGCTCCTATGACCTCGACGCCTCCGCCCAGTACGGGCTTCCTGTTATCACCGTGCGCCAAGGAGCGATCGGTGACCGCGCCGAGCCTGCCAACTATGAGAGCACCACGGTCCCCCTCGAAATCGAACCTGCCAATTCCGTTGTTATTACGGCCGCCCACGAAACCGCAGAGAACTCGACCCGGCCCGCGCTGCGCGGGGCAAAGAAGGTCATCTCCGGCGGCCGCGGTATGGGTTCCAAGGACGGCTTCCAATTGGTGGAGCGGCTAGCCGATACCCTGGGCGCCGCCATTGGCGCGTCCCGGGCCGCCGTGGACGCAGGCTATGTACCGCAGCACCACCAGGTGGGTCAGACCGGAATCACCGTGGCCCCGGACCTCTACTTCGCGCTGGGGATATCCGGTGCGATACAGCACCGGGCCGGGATGCAGACGGCCAAGACCATCATTGCCATTAACAAGGATGCCGACGCACCCATATTCGGGATCGCCGATCTTGGCATCGTCGGGGACGTTTCCACCATTGTTCCTAGGCTCATCGAGGAACTCGAGAGCCAGGCCCGCTAAGCCGCGCCCAAACCTGAGGAAATACGCACATGTCGCCAATCGACGAGTCGTCCAACACAGCGACGCCCGACATCACCCGGGACCGCAGCACACCGATCGACTCAGGGACAGCCCCACGATCAGAACCCGATGCGCATTCAACCGGCCCATCCAAGCCCGCCCTCACTCCTCTTGGCAGCGGCGGAGGCGCCAAACCCCGCATCAACGCCGACGGAACCAAACCCGCCGTGGGATCAGGCTCGGCAAAGCCGACACTGGGCTCCAGTGGAGTGAAACCATCCCTCGGTCCCGGCGGTTCCAAACCCACCCTTGGATCTAGTGCGGCAAGGCCGACCCTGGGCTCCGGCGGGCCCAAACCCGCCTTGGCATCTGGCGTGGCAAAACCGGCCGTGGAATCCGCGGCCGAATCCTTGCCTTCTACAACGCTTGCTCCCCCGTCCCAGGCCGATGAGAAGGCAGGTGCCCTAGGGTGGGTGCGGGCGGTGATGGCGGTACTGGTCGCGGTGCTGGTGCTGGCCGCTGTGGTGATGGGGGCCCAATGGCTCCGTTCCCTGGCCCCGGTGGAGGCATGGCTGGCTGAGTACCCGGGCCATTCGGCGCTGCCGGCCTCCGCCCCCACGGGTCTGCCGTGGTGGCTGGGGTGGCAGCACTTCCTCAACGCGTTCTTCATCGTGCTGATCATTCGTTCGGGCTGGAAGGTGCGCACCACCCAACGGCCCGAAGCACACTGGACCCGCAACAACTCCGGGATTCTCAAGACGAAGACCCCGCCGGTGAAAATAAGCCTGGACCTGTGGCTGCACCTGTCGTTGGACCTGCTTTGGATATTCAACGGGATCGTGTTCTACGTATTGCTGTTCGCCACCGGACAGTGGATGCGGATCGTTCCGACCAGTTGGGACATTGTGCCCAACGCCGTCTCGTCCGCCCTGCAATACGCCTCGATGGACTGGCCGTTGGAGAACGGGTGGATCCACTACAACGCCATGCAGGTCCTGGCGTACTTCACCGTGGTGTCCATCGCGGCACCGCTGGCGATCCTTTCGGGAATGCGGATGTCCCCGGTGTGGCCCAAGGATGCCGAGCGACTCAACAAGGCCTACCCGGTTGAGATCGCCCGAAAGGTTCACGTGCCGGTCATGGTCTTCTTCGTTGGGTTCATCATCGTACATGTCATCTTGGTGTTCACCACCGGGGCACTGCGAAACCTCAACCACATGTACGCATCGCAGGACACGCAGTCCTGGACAGGGTTTTGGATCTTCTCGGCCTCCCTGGCCATCATGGCCGCTGCTTGGTTCCTGGCCCGGCCATCGTTCCTGTCCCCTATCGCCTCACTCACAGGCAAAGTCAGCCGCTAACTGCCATCCCTCCTGCGCTGGTTTTACGGCCAAGCCCAGATGGCACGCGACAGGAGCGCAGGGCCTCACGGGAGACGAGCTTGCCTCCCAGCGCGTTGTCGGCTGGCCGGGGTCCCTGCGCCACTGTTTCACCGGCAGCCCAAGAACTTAGATCGCGGCACGATGCCCTTTTACGCTTTTCCCGGGATCCCGCCGAGCGTGCCGTTCGTTTACTTGGCAGCAAAAGGGCCAGTCGTCGCGGCGGATACAAGGATGAGCCTCAGGAACAAGAAACAGGGGCCCCTCCCGCAACTTTCTCCCGTCGGGCGGGTCGGAGAATCGAACCGGGAGCAATCCCGGTATCGCGCTCCGGCCCGACCCTACATCATCGGCAAGGGCAACCAGACCGCCATCGGGACCCTCGTGGAGCGCAACACCAACTACACGATGCTCGTCCATCTTCCCCACTACTACAAGGCCGAGCAGATGCGCGACACACTGACCGCGAAGATCAAGACCCTGCCCGAATCGCTGCGCCATTCCCTGACCTGGGACCAATGCATCGAAATGCAGGACTGGAAGACCGTGAAGATGGACACCAGCATCGAGATCTACTTCTGCGACCCGCATTAGCCCTGCCAGCGCGGGATCAACGAGAACACCAACGGACTGCTGCGCCAGTACTTCCCCAAGGGCACGGACCTGTCCATCCACAGCGCTGCGGACCTCGACTGGGTCGCCGCCGAACTCAACGACAGGCCCCGCAAAAGGCTAGAGTTCAGGAAACCGATCGAGCGGATTCGGAAGCCTCCTGTTTCAATGACCGCCTGAATCCGCTTGTTCCGAGGATTTTCATTTGAGTCACGACACGCGCAACAAACTTGATGATCTTTATAAGTAGGTTCGGGTAGGTTTTAAACTATGAGTACACTACCTGGTCACCCCCGTATCGCGTACGGTTCCCGGGTCAAGCCTGTCACGGCAACTTACTTGGTTGCCGAACGCAGCCGGGATCGCTTCAAAGCAATTGCTAGCCGTACTGGTTTAAGCGCCAGCGGATTCTTTGATGCGCTCGTGGAAAACATGCCCTTGGACGACGATGGTGTGCCTACTTTTATGTCACGCCAAGACCAGCTCCTACTCGAAGAGGAGCCCCGAAAAACTGGATAGTTAAATGCGAAAGCGGACCAGCGCCAACTGATCCGCTTCGCTAAGAAGTCTGCTACACCGCATCGGCGCCAACCGAGCGATGTAGGAAATGGACTTTCGAGGTCCTAGGTTCTTCCGGTTTCGCAGACCGTTAGAACTCCATGTAATTCACCGTTTTTACAAAAGGAAGAAGGTACTACCCACTTCGATATTTAGTTTTACCCATCGTCACGATAAGACCCCCGAAGGGACTTTTATGGCCGTTGAGCCTCCATCCGAGGGCACCAGACTGTCTGGAGCACCCATATGGATATAACTAAGAGTAGCGACAGAGCACCGGTAGTGTCCACAGGGACATACCGTTTTGCGAGCGAACCCACAAGTTCCGCCGATCTTCTGTGGCACGTATTTGCGGGGAAAATTGCGGGGCGCCCCCGCTTTCGGACCCTAAATGCCGTCGGAGACTACCATCCTCGTAATGAGCGTGTGCTCAGCGACGCATCCCCTGCCAGGCCCGCCGCTGTGATGATTTACTCCGAAACCGGCACGGCTTCCACCATTTGCCTGGATTTCGATGCGAAACACGCCAGCATGCTCCGTGACCTTGAAGAATGCCAGTCCTGGCTCGATTCCTTGGATGTGCTCTACGTCGTAGATCGCTCCGTTTCCGGAGGCCACCATGTCTATGTCCCACTCGCTGAGGCGCTGGACTGTCAGCTGGCACGCTTCTTAGTCGAGCAACTGGGCACGTGGTGGGACTCACTTGACCCTTCACCGCACCGTGTTGCAAAACATGGATGTATCCGTGTCCCTGGTAGCCGTCACAAAAACGGTGGCTACCAGGAGCTTGTGACCAATTTCGATCACGCAGCCGCCATCTTCGAGATTCGCAACAGCGCCGAAGTAATAGCGCTGCTCTTGGAGGCCGTGCTTCCACTTCAGCTGGAATCTCATGGCGTAGCCTCGCCGTCCGCTGGACCGGCACCTGCAGCGCCGCCGGCACCCCCGGTGCGCTCCCACGGTACGTCCCCCAATTATCACCGCCCTAAGTCTCTGGCTCGTGCCATCGCAGAGGGAGCCTCGTATGAAGGGCTCTATTCTTCTCCCTCGGAGGCTCGTATGGCCGCCATGTGCTCGCTGGTTGCCTCGGGGTGGAGCGACGAGCAAATCCACACAGGCCTCATCAATGGCCAGTTTCCTGGTCTTGCTGCTTTGTACCAGAAGTACCGGGACCAGGATTCACGTCAGACACGAATTGACGCAGAGATCTCGAAGGCCCGTAATTTCGCAGAAAAACAAGGGTATCCGCCCCGGAAGGGCCCTGTTCGTAAAAGCCACATAAACGACACTATTAACTCACAGCGGGGGGATACTCACGGCGAAATTCGTCGCATGCGTGCCCTGCTCGATCTCTTTGATCTTCGCTTGGCGAAGCAACGCTCCGGGATCTACCTGCGCTTCCTGCTTCGCGCTCTCTTCGAGTTCTCGCATAAGACGGGGAAGACTCGCGTTGCAGTTGGATGCCGTGCTCTGGCTGTTGCCATGGGAGTGGATCACTCCACGGTTGCCCGTCGATTGAAGGATCTCGCAGCTCTTCCAGATTCACCCGTGACCAAAGTTAAATCAGGGCATGGACTTGAAGCGGACGAGTACGAGCTGAGCCTTGCACCAGCAGACGCTCTGGTCGCGAACGACCGACGTCTAGCCGCGGGAAAGATCTACTCCATACGCCCGGTGTTCCGGGCGCTGGGGCCGGTCGCAGCGCTTGCCTACGAATCGATCGAGAAGACCCCCCGCCAGAGCCGACAAGCCATCGCCAGGGCTACAGGGCTCTCCGGCACCGCGGTCTACGATGCACTGCGAACCATGGCTGAGCTGGGGATGATTGAAATCGTCCACGGTGAATGGAGGACCGTGAAATCCGCGAACCTCCGCCTACTGGCAGACATGATGGGCGTCCTCGATGAAATCTCCGCGCAAATCTCGCTCTACCGCGCGCAGCGGAAAACCTGGCACGAAACCCTCGCCAGCAGGCCCACCAGTCCCCTCTATGTTGCCCCCCTGGCTGAGCACGAGATCTACGACCATGAAATGAACGAATACTGGGTTCCACCAGACGATTATCCAGATCGATCCCTTGTGGATATCGCCCTGATGACGCCATACGCCAGAATCGGACAAACACAGGGACTGGCCGCCTAGAACTGTCTCGCATAGCCGCTTCCCTTTCAAGATCGTCGCAGAATGTCGTCAGAGGATCCCGGAATGTGGGCACCTGTGGACTAGCTGGATACAAGACCCCATCTGCCAGTAACCGACCCGAACGGGTCCCTGAGGGGTCCGCTGAGGCGTAATGTTTCGACGCTGCGCACCGACGGCCGAGTGCTGTTCCCTTGAGCCTAAATATGCTAATCTAATTAAACATATTGGTTTGGAGGGAAAATGTCTCGCATCTACTTGTGCCACTCGCTGAGCCACGGCACGTCAGCGCATGGAAGCGCTCTAGGCGATGGCAGCAATGCCATCTTCAAGACGCATGGATGGCAATGGGCTCGCACCAGGAACGTCTGGTATGTCCCTGAAAGCAAACGCCGCGATGCTGCTGATTCTCAGAAGGCGGCCGCAATCGCCAAGTCCTTAGAAAGCGCTGGCCATCAGGTCAGCGATTGGACGACCACAAACCCGGCTGAAATGCAGCAACTCGCAACCGGGTACGAGAACCGTATTAACGAGGCCAGGGCATTCATCGCCCAGGAGCGAAACCGCGGTGCACACGGCTCAGCCTTAGCAATTTCCAACGAAACTTCCCTAATCGCAGAACTCTCCTCGAAACTAGATGTCCTCCATGAGCAGCTTGTCCTGTTCGGGAATTTTGGTCTAGATCTTTTCGACTCCTCTACCGTCCGCTACGGCGACCACGTGCGTGCAGAAGCAAACTGGATGCGGGTGGTGCGAACCGGCAACCAAAGCGTGGGTGTGCTTGACCCTTCGGGAAGGCAGATCTCAATCGCATGGGGGAAGATCACGGCTGCTAAATCCGGGTGGACGGGGCAGTAGGATGTTGCAGCGCGTCGCATACACCCGCCAGGTCGACTTGATCGTTGACCTGGATCTGCGTGCCGTCGCTGTTTGGGCCACTGAAACGATGACCATCCGTAGCCTTCAAGGAAATTTTCCCTCCGATGCAGCCACCACCGAGATCTACCGCTTGTTGCTTTCAAATGCCTTCCTGCGGGCAGAACTGTGCAATCGCTACGCTGCAGAACACGACGTCGCCGGCCATGTCCTCGGTTAGCATCCCCCGGTATGTCCCTGTTCAAGGTATGCCGGTCTGCATGCCCTCCGAGCGCTAGTCCTCGGATCTCTTCCGCGCTGTTTTTAGCGGTTTTCCGGGACCGGTATAGCTCTCGCGACCTTGGATGAACTCCTCGACTTCGTCCTTGAGCCAGAATGAGTGACGTTGGACGACCGGCTCCGGGAAGGCTTCTTTCCATCGGCTTCTTTGGACCCGCGCCGCAGAGAGCGAAACCTGCATGCGATCGGCAAGCCAATTGACGTCTGTGAGTTCCGAGCGCATGTTCTTAGCAAGCTCGGCGATGTCGAGATTGCTGCTTTCGGGTAGATGCCGCTGCAGAGCGCGCACCAGGTACTCCTCGATGCGGTCGGTTTCAGTCACGACGGTATGTCCCTTCCAAGATCTCTACGTGGGTCACTGATTGTCCCGGTTGCGTTTCCGTGCGCGGGATTTCCGGTTTGCCATGGGGGCAGGCTCAATCAATCGGCGTCCGTGGCGATCGCGGTTCCAGCGGCGCGCATCCTGCTCATCGAGGGCTTTACGCTCGGCTTTGCTGCGGGCGGCGTCGAAGACCTGGATCTCCGCCTGTACTACCGAGAAATCGACGGGGTCGAAATCTGTGTACCTCTCTCGGACCTGATCGTTGATCCATCCCTCGACGTCACCACCATGAAGCTTGCGGACGTCCGCGAGGATGTCGGAGGAATGGTAGCCCGCATGGCTACCAATCTCTACGCGTCGAGTCTCGCCGTTGCCCAAGTCAAAAACGACAGAGACCTTAACACGCTTATCCCCCGCCTTCTGTCCCTTCGCGACTCGTCGGAAGGTGTCCAGAATTGCGCCCATGCCCTGGGCATGACCTTTGGTTTTCTTCCCCTTAGGCATTTCGATTTTGTGCTGGCGACCCCCGTCCGGGAACACCGTAGTTTCCCTTTTGAATCGGCGCCGCGGCCGTTTTGGAGCGGTACGTCCCCCTGCACCTTCTTTCGCGGCTTTCTGTTTGTCGGCAGCAGAAACTTCGCCAGCGCCCTCAGCCTCTTCAGGCTCGATGGCGTGCTCTACCGGAGTAACCAGGGGAGTCTTGGCATCATTTTTGGCGCGGACCTTTACCAGGCTTCCATCTTTCCTGCGCCGTCGGGGCGGACGATGCACGACACGTCCCTGCCGCAGGATCTCAAGTAATGCCTCACGATATGACTCGCCGCTGGTCTCGCCCTTGGCAATTTTGCGGACCATCTTCTCCGAACGATCAAGCATGCCTCCCAGCTCTACCCATGAAGTTTGGAAGATCCGGCGAATTTCCGCGACAAGTTCCGCAGGGGATGCGGATTCCTCGTTGAAAGCCATTAGACGACCTCGGTCTCGGGTTCGTCGGAGACGGCATAGAAGCTCTCATCGTCAGACTGCTCAAATTCGTTTTCATGGATGGTCCGGTCCAAAGCGGCATCTACTCCAGCAGCAGCCGATTTCTGCCTAAGCCGATTGCGTTCATCAAGCGTTACGGGGATCTTGTACTGGCCTTCCAAATAGCCCTGAAGGCGCATGCGTCCAACACGTCCGTCGTCGAGTCCGCCGGAAGCCGTGGGCAAGGACCACATGGGCAAGGTCGTGGTGTAGATGGCGTCACCGTTGATCCCCAGCAGAGTCGATGGATCTACAGACAACGCACCGCCCTTTACCGAGCGGTCGGAGGTTGGGGAGGACAAAACCCGGGCACGTCCGCGGGCCCAGATCTGCGCTGAATATTCCGGGTGGTAAAACTGGTAGCTGCGTTCATTCATGACCTGGTGCTGCTTGTATACGAACAGCTTCCCCTGACGACGCACTTCGGCTTGGTAAGCGGCAGGCACATTACGAACGTCCTCGGTCACGACTGTCTTGGCGCGTCCGCGCGAGGAGAAAGCACCTATGGTCTGAATGAGGATGGCACGGATCGCGGCCGACACCGCCGCACGTACCAGCGGATTGATTTCATCATCGTTCTGGACCCATTCACGGGCGCGGATGATCCGTTTTGCGAAAGTATCCAAGGGGCGGGCTCTCGTGAGTCCTTCGCCGCGGGATTTATCTGAATGGCCTTCGAATTTGATCCCTTCGTAGGGTTCGATCAGCCAACCGTACTGTCGCGCTACGTGGATTTCTGCCATGTCGGCCCAGGTCTCACCGGTTGCTCCTGGGCGATTTGGGTAGTACCAGCCGTCATCAGCTTTTTGGTGCTGGACTCCGAAGATTCCCACATGGTTCCAATCCTGCGGGACCGTGAACTTGAGCAGGAGTCGGCCGCGGGCGTAGGGATCGTTCTCCAAGAGATCCCAGGATGCGGCTCGGTTCAGGCGGACGCCGGGACCGGTGCCCAGCTCCCCGCACAGTGAGGCGTACATAAAGCGCGCGTCGACGTAGGCGAATTTATCGGCCGTTGGCGTGCTCTGAGGGTCGATCAGGGGAAGGCAGTCTTCATGGGTGGAGAATGATGGGCCAGCTACAAGGTGTTCGAGGTGGTGCTGTCCGGAGGTTCGATGGATTTCTTCGGCAATATCCTCGGTCAGGTGTACCGGGTCCAAGTTCTTTGGCAGGGAAAACGCCCACAGATTCGTTCCAGTACCAGCGGGGCTGAGCGCAATAGGAGCTCCGTCGAAGGCTTCGTCAATCATCACCTTCAATGCGTTCCAGGAGTCCCTGGCCAGCGTTGGGGTGAGAGGGGTGTCCCCGAACCATTCTTCGGCTGTGCGCACTTCCACCCGCAGCCCGGTATTGATGTGTTCGAATCGGCCGGTCACAGGCTTGCCCATCCAGTGCCCCAGAGCCTTCCAGCCTGGGGTTTGGACGAGAAGCCAGTGCCGCTGCCCCCTATCTGCCGTGGGGACCTTCCCGGTGAACATGATGCGTCGTGCTTCTTCAGCCATGGCTGTATCGAGCATGTCTACGAGGTTCGGGTTTTTGCGTCGTGGTCCGATTTTCGCGACGACATTCTTACCGTTGCTCATCACGCCCTTACCGCTCTTGTAGTCAATCCACAAGGTCGTTGGGTCAGCAAGGTTCTTCCACGGCTGAGGTCTCATTTAAGTCCGTTCCTCCGGAAATCTGGGGTTTTTATCTATCGCCAGCTGAGGCGTTGTCTGAAAATTCCTCGCGTGCTGCATCCTGAGGGAATGTGTCTTCGGCGATTTCCACATACAGATATGGCGTGCGGTATCCCGTGTGCACTGAGCGGGCCCAGAGGATTGGGTTGTCTTCAAAAGTGATGAAACCAGAACCGTCTATCGCAGCCACGCGCAGCATCAAGTCGACGACGTTCGGGTGCTCGCCTGTCACCTGGGTGCTCAAATCGTCAGTTACTGTCAGCACGGCGAGCTCAGCTGAAGGTTGATCGTTACGGTCCATCCGGTGTTCAAGGTAGCGCAAGGAGATCATGGCTCCCCCTTCCTTATATGTTATTCCAATTTAGCATATGTTGCTGGTGTTATGGCAGTGGAATGCGTCCAGTTTTCAGCATATTTTGGGCCCGAGTTTGCAGAGCCTTTGCCCGATCCTCCCCGATGATGTCTTTCAAGCCGAGGCAATTTGAGGAACCGGTGATGCGAACCAACAGCTGAAATTCTTGCTGGGTCAATTCTGGACGCGCCGATGCCCGATATGCCTGGATCTTCGAATAGTTCATGTAGTCACGGTTATTGGAGAATGAGAATCCGTGGTCAATTGCCACAATGCCACGGTTATCAACCAAGAAATTTCCCTCGTGACGGTCTTGTTGGCGAATGACGGCATCGAAGAATGCCAGATTGTCGACCTGGTCCTTCGGGAGTTCGCTGATGGACCTAATTCCTGCGCGATGCGTGGAAGTACCAGTCTGGCCGAACGACACGGAACCCCACTGCCCTCCTACTTCGCGGATGATGCAAGGGGAAACCATTTGCGTGTATTCAGGACCTAGCTGCTTAGCCAGCTGCCAGGCTGCTGCCTCATGGATCGGCTGCTCTGCATTTTTCTGGCCGAAGCTTCTGGACACCGAGTGTTCGAGGCCTGCGAAAGGCTTGAAGTATCCGGTGCTTTCGGAGTCGAGCTGGATCATCTTTGTCGTGTTGATGCCCGCACCAATTTCTTTGAGGACCGTACCGCCCTGAGTGAGGATCCTTTCCTGCCAGGTCTGATCGACTGCTTGACGTTTCAGCAGAGCTGACACCTGATCCTTGATCGGCTCAAGGTACTGCCGATCACCGGCAGAAATCCGGTTGTTCTCGATTACTAGATCATTTCCCTGCCCATGGACAGGTGCGGGAGCAACGCCACCGCCAACTGCCGGCATTCTTCCCTTTCCGCCACCAGCGCCGCCACCAGCGCCGCCACCAGCAGGAGCAAACCCGCGGCCTGGATGGGCATTTGGGACCGGTCTCCCCTGCACTGCGGCAGGTGTTGCTGGCTGAGGCTGCACTCCGGCCTTCCAAGTGGCAGGTTGCAACACCTCCGGTGGTGCCCCGTTCCCATCGGCCCAAATTTTCAAGGCGTCGGCGGGTTTCCCTTTGACTGGATCGAGATCCAAACCCTGGTCAGCTGCCCACTGCTCGATATTCTTGCGGATCTTCCGATTGTCTCGTCGGCGCCGGTTATGAGCTTCCCTTGCGTGTGTGCAGTTCTGGTTGGGACACCGACGGTCTGTACGGCACATGGTTCCTTCTTCCCACGGAGGTTTGCTTTCCCCCGTGGGATAGCCTCAGCATTTGCTGAAACCGGTCACGAAACACAAAACGTGGACACATTCCGTGCTGATTCATGTCACCTCCGAGGGACCGATACCCGAGCATCAGAGGCGGTAGCGTCCTCCAAGCCCCTGGAATGTTTCATGCGCCTGATCAGATGGCGCATCGAGTGCTGATATGAACACGTTCCTGAATTCTTCAAGGACTTCGTGTGGAGATCGGCGAAGCTGCTCTGATGAAGGCCACTCCACGAGGGGTAGCCGGAATCGCCCATCTTCGTGATGATCTTGATCAATTCCTGGACAGACCACAATGTAGGCATTGGGAATACCCAGTGTTGCGGCGAATTTCTTATTCGACCACCAGACGACACGCAGCATCTGCTGACGCCCGTCCTGATGAGTTCGACGAAAACAGATAAACCCGGGATCTGGATCCTGCGTGAACCCGTGTTCTCGAGCTAGTGCGATCACTTGCTGCTTGCTTACCATGAGGCTGCTCCCTCGGTGGTTGCTTGGACTGCTGACGACACCATGATCAGGATCTTGATTAGAGCCTCTTTTCTTTGCGCTTTGTGCCGGCCAAAACAACCAGAGCAACAAAGCCCACGAGCACTGCCCCGACCAGGACTAGCCGTGGCATGTCTAACCCGATATTCCACTGCTCAATCGCGACCAACGATTCGTTGGCCGTAGTCAAAATCTTGTTCTCGACAAGCCACGTCCTAATTGGCGTGAAGAATGAGGCCAGGGAAAAAGCGCCCAGGCCAATGAGCCCGATCAGTGAGCAGATGATCAGGGGCAGTTCGTCGTCGGTGGCATTTTTGTTGCTCATGATGTCCTCCATAATTTCTGGATCTAAATAGCGTCAATTGGCTTGCGAGTACGGATCTTTTCGGACCGATCTGTATCGAGCATCTCCGGTTCACCTGTTGCCATGGCCCGGTAGTCGATTTGGGCACCGAATTCATCGGTGGTCACGTCCTCCACGACGCCCCAGAGACTGGTGAGGGGGTCGACTTCGATCAGGTCGCCGGCTTCCAGATGGTCTGGGGTCAAGCTGAGGATCTGGCTGGAGAAGCCTTCGAATTCTTCGTCACTGTCCGGAGAAGAGTCCTCGTCAATGACCTCATCGATGACGCTCTCCTCGTATATGTTGGCAGCGGCAGCCATTTCCTCATCTGCCGGTATGTCCCCTGCTTTCGGGCTCTCGGTGATGCGTGCCCAATTCGGGTGCGGGCCTTCGATGACTCGGGCTTCTAAGAAGTCATCCAGAGATGCCCGAACATCCTTGCCGTCGATATCGATCTGGATTTCTTCGATGTCTTCGATGTGCTTCACTCCCCATCTCTCTTCGGCGGGACGTACCGAATCAACGAATTCTGGATCGTATCCAGGGGCAGGAATGTAGGGGTTCGGGGCGTAAATGAATTGGGTCTCAACCACGTCTCCATCCAGAGTCGTAGCAAACCCGCGGCCCTTCTTGCTGCGAGGAACCGTGGTGCCCACGGCCGCGTTTTCCCACATCATCATTGCTCCCTGGGGGTCTAGGCGTCCCACCGAGTAGCGTGCTCCGAAGTTACTTCTCATCTCGCCTTCGAGGAACTGAACATCGGGACGCTGAAGGCCGATGATCATGTGGATCTTCGCGGTACGGGCTAGCCGTCCTAGCTCGGAAAGCCATTCCTTGACGGGAGGCTTGCCTTTCCACCCTTGGTCCATCCACCACGACTCAATGCGCTTCACCATGGAAGCGACTTCGTCGATGATGATGATGATCGGCTCAAAATCATCCAGTGAGGCTTTGCCGTCCTCGATCAGATCGTAGCGATGATCCATCAGGCGCTTGGCATCGGCGATCAGTTTGATCTGGTGCGGTACCTTCGCAGCAATGAACTCGATATTGGGCCACCACCTGAATCCCAGGAATTCGATCCTCTTCCCGTCAATCACCCACACCCTCAGCCCAGCATGCGAGCAGGCAATCGCAATGTTGTGGAGGAGCACGGTCTTACCCGAACCGGTCGGTCCGACTACTAGTGCATGCGACTGAATGTAAGGTCGCCAAAATACCGGAACGTTATTTTCCGCGACCCCGATTAGGATCTGGAAATCGGTGTACTGCGCATGGGTCATGATCGGAGTGATGCCGTCTACCTCGATCTTCACCATGGTGGGCAGATCCTTGCGCTGCTTGAAAATGAGCTCGTCGTTGATGGTGTCCCAATGAGCACGCCATTGACCTGGAACACGAGTGTTAAATATTCGTTCGATCCGAGTGCGCCGGGCGGCCAAGGCAAACTCGATGCCCTGGTTGTGTTTGACCTTGATGAACTCAGTACCTTCCTCATCGGTCTCGGTCTGGATCTCGGCCGGCTCCTTGAACAGCTCCGAAGCCACCAATGTGGCCCTAGTCCCGGTGTCGTCCTCGGGCGGTACGTCCCCCACTGACTCAACGTTGGACAGTTCGGCGACCAGAGTGAACGGCTGAGGCCCAGGGGTGATAGCAATTTTCATGCCGGGAAAGAGCTTCTGCAGGATCGGCTTTAGACCCAAACCGATTACTAAGTTGGCCCGATTCTCCCCCAATGGCTTCCCATCCCAGGTCACTGGATTGTGGTGGAAAAGAATTCGTGAAGGCCTGGGAACAATACTCCGAGACCAGCTCTCACAACGAACGAGTTTACGGTCTATACGTTTTGCCCCGAGTGCATCGTAGGTACGAAGAACGAGCTCGTCCATAACCTTGTGCTTGCGCCGCCGCCGCCAATGCAGAACTACGGATGCAAACAGCAATGCTCCAGCGATAACCATGGCGCTGGGAACGTGAAGAGGAAATTGGAAGATCTCCGCAACGGCCCACGCGATCAACGCTGCAGCGCAGGCAACGATTAGCAGCTTGCCGAAGACATACCGTCGAGGCGGTAGTAGATTGAACTCCTGCGGTGCCTCGATATTTGCGGTCTTGATATGAGCTCTCATGCCAAAGAGATAGCCCCCAACGTTCCAAAAAACGGTCACGGTTTCCGCTTGAGAATCTGGATTTTCAACACTCCAACTTGACAAGGGGTGCTAACATCGAAACTAGGTTCTCGTAGAGGTTCTTAGGCTTCGATGATTTCACCCATTCCCAAGGGAGTAATAAGAGCGATCTAGTCAGCCGCGGATTTGGTCTCATGCGTATCTAATGCCGAAATAACAGGGTAACGATGGTCATACCTAGTTACATCCCTAGGTGCATAATGAATACGCACACATGTGATGGACCATGTTGCTAACGGCTGCGCTAAGGATTAAAGAAGGCCCAGCTGCACCACGAAGGTTTAAATAAGCGGCGCCGGCTGGCGATTCCCGAAATTGCACTATCTGCGGTATGTCCCTCCAACGTTTTACAGGCTTCTCCAGTTGAGCTGAGCATCGCATCCGGTTCGCAGAATTAGGCACCTGGCTATTCCCCCCCAATACCGAACGAACAGACCCCAGGAGAGCAGCTGGTGCTCTCTTGGGGTCTGTTCGTTCTGATTTAGGCAAGGCTAGTCGACGAAGTATTCCTGGTCGGGAGAATCCGTGGGCGCTATCTGATCAGTAAAAGTTGGTCCATCGGAAAGATCCGTCCAGCCTTTGACAAGCCAGCCTCTACGGGTGTTTTCTAGTTCAACTATTTTTTGGATGGGCCGATACCCGTCTCCAGCATCTGATTCAGTGACATGTTCGAAGGTCAGCAGATATGTGGCTGCTTTGCTGGATCGATAGGCCTCGGAAATCTCCAGCGCCTGAACAGAAGTCACTAAGTGCATGTTCTTGATTTCTGTCCAGGCGCTCCCCCCGTCGCCGGATCCATAAAGTCTCTGTAGCTCTTTGCCGTAAGCATCGGTGCACCACGGGAGCGTGCGGTCAAGCCAGGCACTGGGACGGTCGTCATCGTAGGAAGACGAATAATACGCTTCGGCAAATCGGGTCACAGCGGTGCGAAGCTGAACGGGGATTTGTTCTATCTCAGGGGTGGCGCTTGCACCCTCTTCCTGAGCATCCCAAACCTGCGGGGAAGCAGTGACCTGGTTCTGTTCTTTGGGCACGATCAGCCACACGGCGAGCGCTGCTGCGAGGAGGCCACTGAGGATGATGGCTAGGCGTTTATTCATTGGTTGGTTCCTCTGGAATTTTGTCTTCGGGGACGAGGACGTATCCCACTGGGTTTGGGGGTAGGGGGAGTTCTTTGGTTCCGTTTCGGGTGACGGTAATGAAGGAGTGGTTGTTGACCATGATTCCGACTTGTGACCATTTTTCGTGGGGTAGTTCTCCGAGGGCGATTAGGTCGCCTGGTTCGGGGTCGTCGGTTCGTTGGCCGGCGGTCCATTGGTCTACGAATGGGATGCCGCGGATTTCTGCTTGTTGGGTGGTCCAGTAGACGAAGCCTGCGTCGTCCCATTGTTTGTAGGTTCGGCTGCCTTTTTCGTAGTGGCCGCCGATGGCTTTGGTGGCTGCTGCGATGAGTTGTTTTCGTGCTTGTTCGGCGTCGATGTCGGAGTTGATGGCCAGGACGGTGGTGGCTTGGGCTGGGCACTGTACTGAGAGCATGTTGGGGTCGGTGGGTGTGCCTTTGAGGATCTGGACGGCTACGGGTTCCCAGTCGGCGTAGAGGTCTGGGAATGCGCTGATTTGTACGTGTTGTGCGGCGTCTCCTAGGGGGAGGTTTTCCCATCCTTTGATTGCGAAGAGTGCGTTGAGGAATTTGTTGGTGGAGTAGTTGGGGTCCATCAGTTTTTGTACTGGGCCCCATCCTGCGGCTGGCCGTTGTTGGAAGAGTCCTACTGAGTCGTGGTCGCTTCCGATGCTGTCGTGTGGGTAGTTTAGCGATTCGGGCACGTTGGAGTTGGCGTACATCATGGCTTTGGATTCTTGCAGCACGGTCATCAGGGCGATCACTGTGGCTTGGTTGTTGGCTCCGTGTTTGCGGGCTGCTTGTATGACTGCGTTGAGGTTGGATGCTTGTTTGCCGTTGACTTTAAATTCCAGACCGTTCTGGCGGTGGTATGTCCCTACCAGGTTGTTGGGATCGGCTTTTTGGGAGTCTGGATTTTTCTTTGGATTGTTGACGGTTTGAATCTGTTCTGACTTGTCGGTGCCGAGATTTACGCCGCGTTGTTGGAGGTATGGAATGGGAGGGGTGGGTTGGCCATTGACTCTGATTTCGAAGTGGAGGTGTGGGCCTGTCGAGTTCCCTGATGAGCCTACGTCGGCGATGTGTTGTCCTGCTTTGACGTTTTGGCCGACTTTGACGTGAATTCCGTGGGGCCATGAGTGGACGTATCGGCTTTGCACTCCGCCACCATGTTCGATGGCCACCATGTAGCCGGAGTTACCTCCGCTGGACTTGCCTGCGATGCTTACTGTTCCGTCGGCGGCCGCCACGATGGCGTTACCGTCTGGTGCAGCGACGTCTTGTCCGGAGTGGAGCTGCCAGATGTGGAGCGTGGGGTGGAGCCGGCGGCCGTAGGGGGAAGTGAGGCGTCCTTCAAGGGGGTTGAGCCATTCACCCGCGTACACGACTTCTGGGGAGACTACGTTGGGTCCTGTGCCGGGGCCACAGAGTTCATTCTGGGATTCCCCCTTGTTCTTGGCAGCTCCACTAAATCCCGCGACCATGAGTATCGGCGTCATGATGGCAGCCAGGCCAAAAAGCAGCAGCGTGGCGAGGCAACCTGCGCCTGCACCGAGCCCTGCTTTCTTTTTTGTCTCGGTATTCATCGAGAGACCTTCACGGGGTCCGGATCTGTTTGCGTCTGGTTACGACGCTCTTGAGCTCTGCGTCGGAGTGCTTCTTCCCTGGCATTTTTCTGGGTGCTCTTGGCTTGTGCCTGGGCTTGGGCTGCATCCCGGATTTTTTGGGCGGCCGCCAGTTTTTCCTGCACCCGGTCTTGACGACGTGGTACCCGTTGGGTGACCTGTGCGGCTTTGGTTTTCTGGGTGTCCATTCGGTTCTGTAGTCGGTGTGCGCGCGGCTCGGTCGTTGGGTTGCCGGTGTGCTCTTTTTCTGGGGGCTGCACTTTGGCAATTTTTCGATCGATGCGGTCCATTGATTGGTGTACGCGTTCCTGGCGCTGTTCCTTGCGTGCGGCGACGGCCTGGGCGGAGGCATCGAGTCGGGCCACCTTCTTTTGTGATCGCTCCACTTTGCCCTCCCCCGATTGGGTCTTTTCCTTGATGTTCTTTGCCACGTTCACGGCGGTACTAGCTACGGTGACTGCGGTGCCCACATAGGGGACTCTCTTTGCCACGAGCATGGCTGCGGCTTTCGCGGTTCCTCGTGCTGTGCTTGCCTTCTTACGCTGGTTTGCAGGGGTATCGGCTGGCGCCGGAGACGAGGTGGTATGTCCCTTCGTTGGTGCATCGTCAGATACCTTGGCCGAGGTTGATGAACTTGGAGTCTGGCCAGGAGTTCGAGAGGGAGAATCTCGTTGGTCCTTTTTGCTGGCCGCGGGTGAAGAAGCCATCCTGTTTTGGCGGCGCACAGCCTGTGAGGTGCGCATGCTGGAAATTGTGTGTGCTGCATTCCGAACCGTTGAAACGGCTCCCTTGACCGTCACTGGCTGCCGGTTTTCGCCTTGTCCGCCGAGCGCAGATTTGAGCCGGTCTGAGAGCTTCTTCGCCCGTTCTCTTAGCCAGGAGCGGTACTTGATCAGCAGGAATGCGGAGACCACTGTTACTACGAGGACCAGAAGGAATTTGTTGCGTCCCATCGGTTCCAGGAAATCCAGAACTTGGACGATACCGAGCAGGAAAATTACGAAGAGCGCTAGTGCGAATCCGCTGAGGAAAAGTCCATAGATGACCATGACCAAGGATTCCCACAGGCCCGCGCGGTCACGGCCGGGAAGCAACCCGAGTAGCAGCTGACCGATGAGCACACAGGTGCGCCAGGCAAGGAACAGGACTGCCCCGGCGAGGATTGCGAAGAAGACCAGGACGAAGAGCAGGATGCCTCCGATGAGCAAGAAGGATCCTGCCATGACATCGAGTGTGCCGGTCGGTGCGGATAGGTAGTCTTTGGCCTGCTCGTCACATTTTGCGATTGCTTCGCGCACGCTCTTGTCTCCGGCGTCCCCGGTGCGAACCTTCTGGATCTTCTCGGTGAAGGTTTCGTCGCATTTGCCCTGGAGGGATTTGCCGAAAGCGACATATTGGATTGGTTCGCGAAGCAGCACGTCAGTTAGTTTGCTGCTGACGGACTCATTGATGACTTCAGATGCGTTCAGGTCTGATGAACTTTGCTCTCCGTTGGTGGCTAGGACGACAGCGACTTCATTGCCGGCATTACGGAACTTATCGAACGCTCCATCGGTGCCGAAGACCGACGTCATGGGGTTGGCCAAAGATCCCAGCAGCAGTACCAGGACGCCGATGGTGATGAAGATGTTGGTGAGGCCGTGAGCCATGCGCCCTCGAAGCATCGCCCACCCGTATACGAGTCCAGTTAGCGCCATAGCGAAGCCGATGTAGCTGCCCTTGATCGGGTTGATGACCTCGAAGATCGATGAGGAGATTCCTTCGACAGGCGCAACCAGCCAGTCGACCCAGGTGAAGGAGAAAACGAAGTGGATGACCCACATCGCAATCTTGAATGCTCCGGTGTAGGGGCCCCAGAGCATATCGATGAACCAACCGTCGATGACGTGGCGAGGATTCCAAATATCGCCTCGGTCTACCGGGGTGGTCAGATACTTTTCCGCAGGTACCCCCTGGGAGTCTTTCAAACCCTGCAGCGGATCTGTTGGTATGTCCCCCTCGGCGACGTCCGCTGGTTGAAGATCGGTCGCTGCGATGGCCTCGGGGGCACCCCACAGGAGGATGCCTACGAGCGCCGCGGCTAAGACGGTCAGGAGAGAGAATAGGCGTTTCATTGGTTACTTCCCCGCGTGAGCCGGTTCTGGTGTGGTGAGAATGGCCTTGGCATGTGCCTTGTGGGCCGGAAGGGTCACCTGCATCTCGCCGTGATTACCGGACTGGTCGACGATGAGGCACTCGCCTTCGCGTCCGAGAATGACCTTCCCGTCTGGCTGCTGGGGCGAGAAGCCGCGCACTTTCTCCACCAGCTCTTGGTCCTGGGGGTCGAGTCCCAGATAGGTCAAGCCCTTTTTGGCTTCCTCTTCATCCGTGTGACGCATCAGGATGCGGAAGGGGATCAGGCCGCGTTTTGGCCCGAACTCGACCGGGTCGTGTGAGTCCATGCCGAGGACTGCTTTTGCCTTGCGCCCCTCTCGAAGGAACGAATTGACGATCTCCAATCCTTGGGGGTTGCTGGTCAGGTGGTGTGCCTCCGCGGCCATAAAGAGCGCCAAGTCAGAATCGTCTTGGAAGCAGATCTGATGGGAGATGCGTGCGATGAGCGCATACATCGCTCGACCGTAGATTTTCTCCAGGCTGAGCTGCCGGAAAAGGTGCTCTGATTGAAGCTCGTCAGGGGTGGGAAGATCCAAACCATAGGTGCAGAACACGATCCCTCGGGAATCCGAGGACAACGGCGGCAGTGTCTCATCGAAGATGACACGGCCTTGCTTCTTCTTGGAGAAGGCCTGCATGGTACGTCCCAGCTTCTTCTGCAGAGCATCGGTGGCGTCCTCCTGAAGGAAACGCACCAGCTTGCCCAGGGAATCGATACCGTGTTGCTCAAGGAAGATCGGGTTCAGCGTTTCATTCAGCACGATGCCCAGCTCGTCCGAAGGGGCAATGTTCATGAGCATCGCGGCTAGGGACTCCACATGTGATGCACCGTCTTCTATGCCGAAAACCCGCAAGGGGTCAAGAGACCCACGAGGATTGCTTAGGTCGATGATGGTGCTTTCGATGCCGATGTCTTTCATGGCCTCGGCCATCGCAACCCACTCGTGGGTTGCTGACTTATCGATCACCAGATACCGCCCACCACGCTTGGCCACTGCCATGGTTTCCTTCTTTAACGTGACTGTTTTGCCGGCTCCCAGCTCAGCGACCACAGCGAAGCAGCCGGATTTATTGCCGAGTACTGCGCCCTCGATGTCATGCAAGACCGGAGTACGGCGCCCCCCAGTGGTGTTGATGCCGAGCATGATGCCTCGTTCGGCTCCGAGTGCGTTGTTGGACACGGGAATCGCTCCGGACAGATCGAAGCTGGTTGTGGGGGGCAGAGAGAATTCCTTGACGACCGGTTTCGTGGGGGTTCCGATGAGCATGGACCACCACAAGTCTTCTTGGAGCTTCGGAAGCGGTGCGTCCACCCCGATTTCCATGCCCCGGTAAAATTCGATGATCTGCTTGCCGTACTGGGTGGCTTCCTCAGCAGAGGAGCCGCCTACGGCCAGCAACACGGTGGGGACAATCGATACCTCACGCTCGGTACGTCCCAGGGCACGTTGGTACAGCTGCAGGTCACGCTGGTGCACGTCAAGATCCGCATTCGATCCTGTCACGGTTTCGTCGGTGCGTTGTTCGTACTGGTCCGCGAGACGGGATTCATTGACGGCATTTTGCTTTTTTGCTTCGCGCGCTCCGGTGATCTGTAGCCGCCAGACCCAGTCAACCGGGAAGTCGAGTTGGTCAATGGCAGACATCCATTCGCCGCCAGGGAATTCGAAACCTCCCAAAGGCATGGTGCGTATGGCTAGGACCTGCTGGTAGGAAGGCTCATTGGCTGCCGCAACTTTGATGTACCGGCGGCGGAATATCCGGTCCCGGTTCTCGTCCTTCGAGTCGGTCTGCGCGCCCTGGTCAATCCACGGCTCGGGAATGATCTGGGCTTGGCCTTCGACGAGGGACTGTTCATGTCCCTGCAGACCTACTGATTCGTCCATGTAGAGGCCGCGCTGCTGGTGATGTAGCGCCAACCACACATGCTCTGCTGGAGTAGCCGGCCGGGCACGGAACATCATCGGGAGGTTCTGCAGCGCCTGCTTGCTGGAGTGCAAACCGGTCTCCAGGAGACCGGCCTCCGGGGACATACCGGGAAGGGCCAGGGCTTCATGGAATTTGCGGCGCAGCACTGTGGCATGCCGCTGAAGCATTTCTTTCGGTGAGGATGCTTTCAACGGGATGGACAGCCAGAAGGTCCGGGTGCCGAAATCAATGTCCTCCCACGTTTCGAGAGTCTGGGCGACCTCGTCATACCAGTGCGGGCTTTCCTGCGGATCTACGCCGTCGATCATGGCTTCGACCAGGGCTGCAGGATCAAGGGAAGCGGTAATGCCCATGAGCATGGCTTCACCGCGGATGCTTTGAAAGAGCTCCTCGTGGAGCTTCTTGATCATGAACCGCTTCTTATCGGGGGCGTACCCATACTTCTGCGGTTCCAACCGCCACGTGGCCCATACCGTGCCGGTGTCTGTAAAGGCCAGGTTCTCGGTGAGATCGGTGTACGGGATACGCATGGTGGTCTCCTCCTTAGTTGGTATGTCCCGCTTGAGCCAGAAGATGCTTGACAGCGCTGGACGCCGCGATCTGTGGGGCTTTCGCAGGGGGCTGAGTTTCAAATGATGTTGGGGCAACGTCCAACTGAACGGCCGGTGCAGTAGATGGTTGGTCAGCGACCGCGAGGCCAAATGGCCACGTGCTGTCACGGCGGTCGATCAAGGTGCGATGTGCTCTTGCCCGGCGCGGGCGATCTAGCTTGAGTGGTTTCCCACGGTATGTCCCCTGTTTGAGGACGTACCGTGCGTTGAGGGATCCCATCAACCCGTCGAAGTGGATCATCGGGTTGCCATCGAGCTTTTGCATCTTTCCCGCAATGATTCCCACGATGAGGATGAGCACGACGGCCAGCCCGATGTTGGCCAGAAAATTGTCGGTTCGCCATAGCGGAAAGGTCTTGTACAGCAGCATGGCAGCGAAACCGACAGCGACAATTTGGGCTGCGGTGTAGGGGCCGCCAATGATCTTTTCTCCGCTGGGGAGGCGTCCGATCATGATCGGGATACGGACGACGCGATAGAAGCGTGTAACGATCCTCGGTGATTCGTCAGACATGGTGTTCCCCTGGGCTACGAAAGCTGGTCAGGAAGATCGATGGTGTGCGAGATCGCAGGAACTGGCATCGATACGGTTTCATTGACGCTTTCCTGGATCGTCGAGTACCCGCCGACAACGAACCAGCCGACGAGTGCACCGAGGACCATGGTGCTGAGGGTCGCGGCCCAGCTCTTGCTGCGCCAGAAAACAATGCCCACAGCCAGGACGATAATGACACCGACACCGATGATGATTGTTCCCTTGCCTTGGTTGAATAGGCCGTTAATTTGCTCGAAAACGTTGGCGCCTACAACGAGGTTGTGGGATGCGGCGTTGGTGAGGTCGGAGATGTTCATTTTTTTGCTTCCTTTCGTGAAAGTTGGGCAGTGACCATTTGGTCATCGAGCCCGAGAGTGGTGATTTCCCAGCGCCCTGCTCGGGCGGTAAGGGTCATTTGAAAGTCGCCGAGCGCCTCAGTGGTTTTGGCGATGAGCAAGACTCGTGCGTTGACGCGGAGGGTTTCTCCGTCCGCGAGCTTCTCCCCCGGTTCACGGTCGCCGACAATGTATTCCAGTCGGGCTGAGGTGTAAGGGGCAGGCGATGTAGCAACGAAGTTTGTGCCGGGTGAAGAGAACCTGGCCAAGTCCCCGGCACCTGTCAGGTAGGCCTGTAGAAATCCTTCGACTGAGCCGATGATCGGCGTGTTGGCTGAAAGATCGCGTGAGTATCCGTCGAGCTTGGTACCTTTCGCTGGCTGGATCGCTCGTTCGCTTGGAAGGCCCAATACGAGAAGCTTTTGTTCGTCGTCGGTGACAAAGGAGACGTCGAAGGCCCTTAACTGCCAGGCCCCTTCTGCGTCTTTCACCTCAGCATTGACAGTGACCAGGTATGCGTTGTCCTGGATGAGCTGGATCTCGGCTGCCGTGACCTCGCGAATTTCGGAGCCTGTCTTTGGCAGCCTTGCGTCGGTCACGTTGATGTAGCGTGCAAGCCGCGCAGAATTATCGCTTGTGGCGGTCAGCCAGGAAGACACAAAACCCTCGGCAGTAGCCCTAGCCTGCTGGGCAGGGGTGGGCAAGGCCGCAGATTTTGCTTGCACGACCTGGGCCGGCGCTGCTGGAGACATCGACTGGGAGATATTTGAGGCGATAAAGGGATACACGACCAAACCGACAACCGCTATCCCGGTGAGTACTTTGTTCGACAGATTGTGGCCCTGGGTCCACGGCTCCGCCTGGATTAGCTTTTCCTGATCTGCTTCCGGCCGGCTCTTCGACCCACGAGACCCTTTGAAGCCAGTCCACAAGGAGGGCTTGGGCTTGTCGGTGGAATTCACCTTGCTCTTGCGTTTCATAGCTTCCCCTCCTCGCGGATGAAGGCCGCGGCACGTCGACCGCGTTCCATTTCGTCTGACATCAAGTAGGCCGCTAGGTTCTGTGCGGCTTGGGTATCGAAGGGCTCCTGCAGCACATCGGCGACTCTGCTTTCAAGCTGCTGCTCGGTAGAAATGACGACCTCGCTTTCACGGAAGAAATGCCCGAGGTCGTCACTAAGCTGCGGCTTCACATGCTCATCAGCATCATTGGCCCGATCTTTCATAGAGGTCCCCTGTCAAGAATTTTTTGACTTCTACCTACAGACAGCCCACCGAGGAACCGAAACCGGTCAAGAAGATCCGAACTTTTTTCCAAAACAAAAAAGCCTAGTCAGTGCGCAAAGGGTCGAAGAGGAATCTGCTCGTGACTTCCTGCTCGCACAAAGGATCCAGATTCGAATCCAGGGGTGCTGAGGAACGTGGAGCAGGACGAAAGGACGTGAGTGCCATGACCACCCTCACCCGCATCAACACCAGGCTGAACCATGAATGGGAAGCCCAGCACGCCCACCAAATTGCCGATTACGGATCCGCAGGGCCGATCACCGGTGCTGAGTATCTGCAGAAGATCTCAGAAGCATCGCAAGACGAACTTCGGGAAGCATTGAGTGCAGCAGTGGAAGGCAACCCAGCGGTGGAACGCGCCCTGCTGCACTACTTCCAGGGAATGGCTGTGAACGCCGCTGGGTACTCCAAGGGCCTGAGGTACCTCCGGTCCATCGGCCAGGCCGATGAAGCCCTCACAATCGCCGTGTACGCCCTCTGGGAGAGCATCAAGACGTACCCCGTCACCCGAACGACCTCAGCGACGGGGAATCTGCAAATGGAAATGCTCAAGCGCATTACTCGCTCCATGACGGCCAAGCTCCCCCAGATCATGGCTGAACAAAGCTTCGGAGACATTGCTGTTGCTGAAGCCATGTACTCCGAAGACCGTTTGGCCGATCGCACTGCAGCTGAAGTTCATCCCATGATGTGCAAGCCGCACGAAGACAGCTTTGGATCTCCGTGGGTGGAAGTGATGCGCGTACTTGAATGGGCGGTGAAGACCCATGCGCTGAACATTGAAGAAGCCAAGCTCCTCGGCCAGTACACCTCTTTCACAACCAAAGAACGTCACGTCCTTGCTGAAAGCCTGGGCCTAAGCAGCGGTGAACTGAGCGAACGTATCCAGGTTCTCAAACGTCGTCTGGCACGGAGATTGTCTAGTGCAGGCATTGAACGCGGAGCGCTGGTCTAGGGAGTTATCCACCAATCCACAGATTCGGCGGCCCCTACTAATGAATTTCCCCCATGTTTATTTAAGTCTTATGGGCCTCCTGAATCTAAGGAGCTGACTAGGGCAAATACAGGTGGGGCGTCACCGATTGCACGTGGTCAGCCGTCACCGATTGCACGTGGATAAGTCAGCAATATCAGAACAAGCGTCACCGATTGCACGTGCCGCATCGCAGTAATCACGCGGATTACTCCTCCCGAACAAGGTATTCACATCCCGAAAAATGGGGCGTCACCGATTGCACGTGGATAACTCTCGTCATCCACAGGAAGAAAGACCCATCATGACCACCAGTCCACAGCCACTCATTCAGCGTCGTCAGCTGCAGCTGATTGACCTGGCTAGCGAACTCGAAGGCGAGAAATTCCATGGACATTTCGCCTCCCGGATCATGGCTCAACTGTCACTGCCGTACAAGGATCCCCAAGGTGCCACGGAGTGGGTTCGCAGGAACAATGCGCTAACGCTAACGCTGACGCCGGGGCTTGTTACTTCGCCTGATGGCAGCCGAAACCGCGCCTACCCGTACGGCGTGATTCCGCGCTATCTCATGACCTGGATGACTACCGAGGTGGTTCGAACGAGGTCCCGTCAGATCTCCCTCGGGGATTCACTCACGCAATTTCTGGGCACCCTAGGAATGAACGGATCGGGTGCTTCTGGGCGTCGAGTACTGGATCAGTTGCACCGGCTGGCCGTAGCGAGCATAAACATCGAAGACGCTCGGGATTTAGGCACGCGATGGGCAATCACAGGAGAGAACTTCCATATCGCCTCACGATACGACCTCTGGTTCTCGACCAAGGAAATACCAGGGCAAGACCAGCTGCTTGGATCCACCATTACGCTGTCGGAACAGTTCTACGAGGAAGCACTCAAATCACCGGTCATGCTGCATCCACAGATTCTTCGAGCCCTATCAGGTTCAGCTATGCGGCTGGATCTGTATGTGTGGCTCGCCTATCGATTGCGGAGCCTGCAAAAGCCGACCACGGTGACATGGTCGCAGTTGGAAGCCCAATTTGGGTCCGAGTACAAGCACCAACGACAGTTTCGGGCTAAATTCCTGAGTCACTGGCGTGAGGTTCAAATATTCTTCCCCCAGAACACAACAGCGGCCCTGCCATCAGGACTACGCCTGAACAGAGCCGCCAAAGCAATTGTCTAGCTGCAATCGCTGCTAGGAATAGTGAGGGGTCTCCACTTTGAAGAGCAAGGCATAGACGGTCGAAACCAGGGCGCTCCGATTCGGGGCGCCCACTTCTGGCGCATATATGGAATCAAGCCACATCACTTGTTCGTCGGTCATCCTCAGCTGGATTTGGGTACCTCCTCCTCCCCCAGCACGCCGCTTACGGGCCGGGACACCGCTAGGCATTCCTTCGGGAAGGCCGGCCGGAGAAGACACGCTAAAACATGCCTTCAGCTGCTCTTTGGAGACTTCGCTCAGTCCCAGCATGAAGAGATCGGTGTATCCCAATCCGCGGTTCTTGGATTCCTTCTGCAAAGCCTTGTACACGTGCGGAGGTAGATACGCTGAATGATGATCCTGCTTGGCCTTTTGCGCAACTGGCTTCCTGCCCTGCATCTCCGAAGGAGTCACCGGGCCAGACGAATCGCCTGAAGCAGCATCGGGAACTGCCTGAGCACGATCAGCAACGGCTGGCTGTGGCGACCGCTTCTTCGGGGCCAGGAGCCCCTTCAACTGGTCCACTACAGGATCCTCAGGCTTCGGCTGCTCTTCGGCACCTGGCGCAAACATCGCGCCCAGATTTTTCCTAGCCATTGCTAATCTCCTCCTCGATTTCCGTCAAACGAGTCAGGACTTCTTGAGTCAGGGCAGTATATTCCTTCGCAAGCTCGCCCACGTTGGTCGCCAGCAGGCCATTTGCATCATCAGGGGATTCCCCCCGTTGCAGCGCCAACAGGCGATCCTTGACCGCTTCCTGCACCGCGGGCGAGAGCTCGTGAATCAGCTTTCCTTGGCGACGAGCGTCGATCGCGGCGGTCTCCTGATACCGGATCCTGGTGTTGAACACCGGGGCGGCATCTCCCAACATTTCATCCAGACGTTCACGAGTCTGACGAGCGATCCGGCGACTCATGCTTCCGATGCCGAAAAGTAGCGCTCCGGCCAAGCGGAGGTCCGGGTTGAAGTGCCGGGCTCGCATGAATTTATGGGCAGTATTTTCCACCGCATCCAAGGAACCATCATCGGAGCGTGTGGGAATGACAAGCGCGGACGATACACACAGGGCACCTTCGGTGATCCAGGGATCCCCTGGGGGCGTATCAATCACGATCAAGTCATATGGATCTGCGATAGCTCCCAAACTGAGGGAGAGCATGGACGCGAAGCCTTCGATGGCTGATTGTCCGCGGCTGAAAAGGATGCCTTGAAGGTCACGCAGCTCTTCGCCGCCAACAACGACGTCGAGATTCGGGCGGATCCCTTCGAGAATCGGGAGGGGATTTCCCTTGCGTAGGGCGTCAAAGAGTTCAGTGCCGGAATTCTTGGGGTAGCCCAAATCGCTGTGCAAGCTGCCTACGGGGTCCAGATCGATGATGAGGGTTTTGTATCCCGCGGATGCAGCTTGGCCGGCCACGTTGGCAGAGCAGGACGTCTTGCCCACTCCCCCCTTGTCGATGGCAAAGGTTGTGGCGCGAGGGATCGGGCGAATATCCACGGTTTGCGTGGTGGGAGCGAATGCATTAGCCATGGTGTCTCCTATGAATGATCTGACTCCCTGGATACTACCACCTTACATAGTTTGGGAATAGTTATGTACATAGTTTGCAAGTATTCATATCACTAGTTCTTCAACAAGTCACAAAATAGTCGCTGTACTATGTTAGCAACTAGTTAATACCTTGTGTTAGAACTAGTGGAGTAGTTAGGTAAAAACTAGGTAACAAGTTGTATCAGGAGTACTTCTACAACTAGTTTTTGGTGGCAAGTTTCCTTGAATCGACGCCGGGCGCGGAACATTCCAAGCGCTGAGGGAGCCCACAGAAACGGGGGGAGTGGAGCGATTCCTCTAGATGGGAGTGTTGCGCTCTGCTTGGACGCGGCCATTTCCAGGGTGCAAGAAATTCGGCGATCGCCCCAATTTCACCAAAAGGTGGCCTTTTGGGACGTCAGCCCGAAAAACGCCCTACGTGTATTCGCGATATCTACGGGGGAGTGCGGAAGCGGTACTTCATGTAGGCGAGAATATTAATTGAAGAGGCTTGACCGGAAAGGCCGCAAGGCAGGGCTATCCCAAAGAAGAAGCCTAAGTGTCACGCGGAAGGAGGACATTGGTGCGCAAGATCAAGAGCAACTCGGCGCAGCGCCCAAGGTTGACCGAGTACTGCACAGCTGTCCTTGTTCGGCGCTCGGGCGGTATGTCCCCGCTGAGGACCCCAGTGCCCTCCAGGACCTTCAGGTTCGACCGCACCGTGTGTTCGTTCAAGTCGAGCCGGGCGGCAATCGCCGGGATAGAGGCGGGCCCGCGGACCTGGAGGTCGCGAAGGATCAGCACGCGGGCCGCGGAGCCGAAGGTGCTGATGGCATGCGCCAGCTCGGTTGGTAGTCCGGGGTCGATTTTTCGCGGCATGTCCCCATCATTGCTTTTGAAGTTGCTCATGAGCAACTAGCCTAGATTTAAAATCTAGGTCGTGCTAGCGTGCAAAAGTCAGATCGTTCGTTATTTTCCAGGAGGCCACTCGTGACGGCACAAGTCACCGAAGACGACTCACCTTCCATCGCTAAGCCTGCAAAAGGCTTTCCTCAGCGATCGATGAGTCCAAAGATGCCCATGCGCCGCAAGGGATACATCGCTGCTGTGCTGATCCTGGCCATCATTGGGGCCCTGCTCGCCTGGATGGGTGTTCAGTCAAAGGGGAGCCATGAGGTCCTGAGCTTGAAAGCGGCCGTTTCGCGCGGCGAAGCGATCACGCAGGAAAATCTGACCTCTATTTCCGTAGGGGAGAACGCTCCAAACCTCATTCCTATCGATAGGTCCGCTGAGGTCGTTGGGATGAAGGCTCAAACTAATCTTTTTGCGGGCACTCCGCTCGTTGAAGGTTCTTACGCGCAGACCATGCCGGTGCCAGAGAATTTCAGCATTGTGGGCTTGGGGATGAAGCCGGCGAACTTACCCGCTCGTGAGTTGCTTCCGGGGGACAAGGTCCGGGTGGTCTACACCCCGTCTGGGGATCAAGGGGCGGCATCCGGTGAGCTTCCAGTAGTCAGCGCAATTGTGGAGCGCTTCCCGACCGTTAGTGAAGACTCGGAAGGAAATAGCGCGATGATTGTCGACGTCCGGGTGAAGATGCCTGATGCTCCACGCGTAGCTGCTTGGAGCGCAGCAGGCTCTGCCGGCCTGGTCTTGGACGGAGAGAAGTAGTCATGGCCGTCGTTTCCATCGCCAGTGTTGGTACGTCCCCTGGAATCACTACAACGGCTGTTGCCCTCGCTTTGGAATGGCCTCGACCAGTTGTCCTGGTTGAAGCCGACATTTCGAAGCCGTCGTCGGTCATTGCTGGTTTCATGCAGTGCCAGATTTCAGGTGTTCGTGGTTTGAGCACACTTTCCCAGATTGCCACCATTGGTCACCTCGACCGGGAATCGTTGCTGGGCTCCTGTGTCTCTCTGACCAGTACGGGGGAAGACCAGGGAACTGAAAAGCTTCTACTCCCAGCAGTTGCCAATCCTGAGGCTGCTGGCGGAATCACGACGCTTTGGGGGGAGCTTGCTGAATTGCTTTGTAGCTTGGATTCGTCCGGGGTCGATGCCATCGTGGATCTCGGCCGGTGGACCGGAAATCGTGACCGCCGTGTTGCATTGGCTGAACGTGCTGATGTCTTTTTGTATGGTCTTCAACCGACCTTTCCTGCCTTGGCAGCGATTGAATATGGGCGCAAGTCCATCGATCCCATCCGCGATGCAGTCGGTAGGGGAGACAGCTCATCTCTGGTGCTTTTTGAAGCTCCGGCCGGAGGAAGCACCAGCTCTGAGGTCCGCAAATTCCTGAACATGCCGGTCGCCGGAGAGATCCCCTTCTCACCCAAACGTGCAGCGGTATTTTCCCAGGGGGACCGGGCCACAAAAAAAGCCTTGCGGGATGGCTACATGGCTTCGATCCGATCTCTACGCGCAAAAATCACCAAGGACCTTTCAACGATTCGAGCAACGATGGAGGAGGAGATCGATGCCTGAGAATACTGCCGAGAGCACCGCGGCTCGGGAGATCCGCAGCCTGCCCTTCTTCGCTCCCGAGACGATCCCTCATCCTTCGGTGAGTGTTCCAGCATCTGCCAAGAACCATTTGTCTGGGGGAGCGGGTGCCGGCCGCCGCGTTGCCAGGGAAACCAGTGTCGTGAACGCCAGCGGGACCCTGACCTTTTCGGAGGACAGCGAAACATACTGGGAGACCATCACGGCTCTTCGTGGGCAGGCCGCCGAGCTACAGTCCCAAGAGCTGCTGCTACGCCCCGAGCTTGATAAGGAAGCCCGCGAACAGTTAGGGCGCCAGCACATCAAGCAGGTCGTGCTGGACAACGTGAAGCTTCAGATTAGGACCATGGGTCAAGAAGGCAGCTGGACCGAGGATACGCAGCGCAGTGTCGAGCGAACTCTCTTTGACTACATGTTTGGGCTCGGGCCGTTCCAGAAGTTCGTCGACGATCCCACCATTGAGAATGTGACTGTGATCGGTTGCGACGAAGTGTGGACTGAGCATGTTGGTGGCGAGATGCGTCGCCAAACACCGATTGCTCCGAGCGACCGGGTGTTGGTCGACGACGTGCAATTCCTGCTGAACCGCAAGGAAGAAGAAGCGCGTGCTTTTGACCAGGCACACCCCGACGTGGACGCGGACCTCATGGAAATGGTCCGTCTGGCCGGCGTCATCGCCCCGGTGACGCCACGACCCACGTTGGTTCTGCGAGTTCACCGCTTTCTGAACATCACATTGAGCGAAATGGTGGCCAAAGGGAACCTGACCGAGGCTGCCGCCCATTTCCTGAGAGTTCTCGTGGATGCAAAGCGTTCGGTCGTCATCAGTGGTTACGCCGGTGATGGCAAGACCACAATGCTTCGTGCCTTGGTCAACGAATTCGACCCCTACGAGCAAGTCATCACACTGGAGATGGAGCGCGAGCTTCACTTGCATCATCTGGAGAACCGGGTCGTTTCGCCGATTTCCTTGCAGTACCGCCCCGCTGGTGAATCAGGGGGAGTTGGCGAGTACACCATGTGGGATGCCAGCCGTAAGGCGCTACGCCTGAACGCGCAGAGACTGATTGTTGGTGAGGTCCGCGGCGATGAAATCGGGCCAATGATCCGTGCAATGCAGACCGGCGCAGGTAGCTTATCGACGGCGCACGCCGAGGACCCCGAAGACTGCGTTGAGGCCTTGGTAGGTCTGGCCAGCCAGACGTACACCGAGGAATACGCCAAGCGCCAGATCGCCAGGCACATTGATTTCGTGGTTCAGCTGAATCGCATCGAACAGCCCGACGGTACGAAATTGCGTAAGCTCACGCACATTTCCGAAGTCCTGCCTCATGAATCTACCGGTGTCGCAGTATTGGATATCTTCAAGCTTGATGAGGATAACGACGACGAGAATGCGCACTTCATCCGCCTCCCACAGGATGGCCGCATGCGGCGCAAACTGCAGCGCCACGGGTTGAACGAAGAGCTCCTGAGGAGGGATCTGCAATGAGCCCGATTCTTTTGCCCCTTGGAGTCTTTCTGCTGATTCTCAGCGTCGGCCTAACCGTGGTCTATTTCTTGCTGCGTCCAAAAACGAAGGCGAGGCAGACCGCCCCTATGCCAGGGTCTGTCAAACGCCTCGGAGCCCGATTTTCCAAGGCAGAGAGGGTACGTACGGGCGTCGCGTTCCTCGTGGCACTGATCTTCTTCCTGATCACGGGATGGGCGCCAGCCCTGATCCTTTTGCCGCTGGGTGCGCTCACGATTCCTACGCTCTTTTCCAACCGCGCTGAACGCCAGGTCATGGAGAAGCTTGAAGCACTGGAAGCTTGGACCCGATCGCTGTCCGGCCTTATTGGGGTTGGAACTTTCCTCGAAACCGCATTGAAGGCCTCGCAGACCAGTGCTGCGGAATCAATCCGTCCGATGGTCAAGAGACTCATCGCACGCCTTGACGGCGGGTGGACGCTGTCGGCCGCGCTGGAAGCCTTTGCAAACGAGGTCGACGACCCCACAGCGGATGTGATCATCATGAATCTGATGCTGGCAGCGAAGCAGCGTGGCTCAGGTCTAAGTGCAGCCTTGGAGAATATTGCCGAGAGCGTCCATGACGAGATCCGCGCACGCCACCAGATCGACACAGATCGTTCCAAGACTCGCCAAGACACCCGCATCATTGTCGTCGGTGTCGCAGTGATGCTGGTCGGGATGCCGTTCCTGCCCGTGATCGCCGAGCCGTACCAAAGCGCCACGGGACAGGTCATGTACATGGTGTGGGTAGGTGCGCTTTGCGCCGTCCTGTACAGCATGCACCAGATGACCAAACCGTACCGCGCGGCTCGCATGCTGGGAAGGAAAGCCAAATGATCCTTACAGTGATAGGCGGCGCATTGATCGGCGTAGCCGTAGCCGTACTTGTCTCACCACTATTTACAGCGCGGCCGAAGCTATCGGCCGCGATGGCCACCTTCGGATCCGAAGCCACAGCCGAGACCTCTTCAGGGGTTTCCAGGGATGACTGGAAAACCCGAATGGGCACCTGGGGAATGAAGCTGCCCCCGCTGCCGGTAGGACCGAAGGCCACGAAGATGGACCTGCAGCTCATCGGCCGTACTGAAGTAGACCACGCTTTCCAGAAGGTCCTTTATGCCTTCAGCACCACAGCCATATTGATTCTCTCAGCCGTTGTTCTGAGCGCGGCAGGAGTACCAAATGACCTCTTCTTCTTGGCCATTTGCTTAGGCTTCATGGCAGGATGGTCCGTCCCCGACCGGCAGGCGAGGGCCTTGGCCCAACGCGCTCGAAAGGAATTTGGGCGCGGTGTCGGCAGCTTCATCGAGTTGGTCGCTACCGAGGTCAAGCGAGGCGCTCATGTCACCGCTGCCGTGGCCAGTGCCTCCACCGTCAGCAACGACTCTTGGGTCTTCGTGCGAATCCGTCAGGTTTTGACTAGGGCCCAATACCAGCAGCAGCAAGTCTGGGACGCCCTGGATGACCTCGCCGCGGAAATCCACGTGCCAGAGCTCTCGGAGGCCGCCCGAATTGTCCGCCTAAGCGGCAAAGACGGGGCCAGAATATACGAGGCTCTGCGCGCGTCAGGAAAGAATCTGCGCATGCGAGCTCTAGCTGACGAGCACGAACAAGCCAACTTGGTCAGCGGCAAGATCGCCCGTCGTATCCAAGGGATCGTGATGATCTTCCTCGGAATGATCCTCACCGCACTCTTCATCAATATTTCTGCAAGCCCCTTCTGAAAGGAAAGAACAATGCGCAATCAAATCACTGACAAGGTGACCACCGCAGTACTAACCGCCGCCGCCTTCATCTCCGCCCAGGTGACCCCCTCCAAACTCAAGAGCGAGCATGGAAGCAACGACACCAGCAACTTCGGTTGGGTGTACATCGCGGTCATTGTGGTTGGTGTCGCCGTGGCCTTCTTCACCGGAAAAGCCCAGGAATGGATGGGCAAGATCGACGATATGGGTTGGTGGTAAACCGCCATGAGCAAATCAGCCGCAGATCAGAAAAGGGAGCGTGGTAGCTCCAACGTCGAGGGGATGCTGTATGTCCCGATGATGCTCATTCTGATCTTCGGCCTCATCCAGTTCGGATTGGTGATCCACGCCAGCCAAAAAGCACATGCAGTGGCGGCGGCCGCTTACAACGTGGCCCGCTATGAGGGATCCACCGCGTCCGACGGCCGCCGCGCGGCAGCTGGGCTTCTGGACAGATACGGCATGGATCTACCGGCCGATGCAGTCAACGTTACAAAGACGGCAACCGAAGTTCGGGCCAGCGTGAAGGCTAAAGCACCGTCTCTGTTCCCCTTCCACGAAGGATGGACCATCGACCAGGAGGTTTCAGGACCTACCGAAAGGATCATTGCGCGATGAAGAACGAGACACGCTGCTCTGAGCGGGGAAGTCAATCGGTGAGCGCGTTCTTCGCGATTCCGGTGATTTTCCTCTTCTTCCTGCTGGTCCTTTACGCGGGAGTCGTAGGTACCGCGAAGCACGCGGTGCAGTCAGCTGCTAACTCAGCAGCTAGGGACGCGTCCCTAGCCAGGACAGCCGGATCTGGCGAATCTGCCGGGGAAAAGGCAGCCAACAGGGTACTCGATCAGCGTGGGATTGATTGCGCCTCGTCCAGTGTCAACATCGATACTTCCCAATTCGCGCCCGTCGGAACGGATCCCGGAACCGTGCGGGCCACCGTGACCTGTGACGTGGTTTTCGTCGGTATCAATACCGCGAGCTTGCCTGGCGCCCGAACAATCTCCGCAGACGGTATGTCCCCCGTGGACGCTTTCCGGGAAAGGTAAGCGGTCATGAGAAAAAAGTGGTGGCGCAGCGAGCGCGGCGAAGCTCCATCGATCCTCTTGTTCGGGATGGTTCCCATCATCCTCATGGTCATTGGCCTGTATATCGACGGAGGAGGCGTGATTAATGCCCAGGAACAGGCCACCCTGGTCGCACAATCGGCCGCTCGGGCAGGAGTGAACGGCGGCATCACGGCTGACACCACTCTCAGCCCATCCCTCGCAAGGGAAGCAGCCCAGAAATACCTAGCCACGTCGGGTGTCGAAGGTAGCGTGGCCGTACAAGGACAAACGGTAAGTGTGCGTGCTGTAGTCACTTACCACCCCGAATTCCTTCCTATCGGACCAAAGCAAGGCATCGGCATCGGCGAAGCACGAGCTTTCAGGCCAGGACAGTAGAAAGAGCGAACATCATGAAGAAGCCAGTACTAATTACCGCATCCGCCGCCGCCCTGGCGCTCCTCCTGGCCGGCTGCAACACAGCCGGTGGTACGTCCCCGACCGAATCAGCGACGGCGAGCGCGAGCCCGTCGGTTTCGGCCTCGGCATCGGGCACTCCCTCGGCGAGCGCGGAGCCGTCGGCCGAGGTGTCGGTGTTTGAGCCTGTGACGACGAAGCCTGGTCCTGACGATGTGTCGGTGAATGCTGCTTTCGAGACTTTCGAGAAGCTGACTGAGGTCTACAACACGCAAGCGCATGTACAGGATGACTCGACCGATGATTTGGCGAAGTTTGCGACTGCGGATCAGTTTGCTCAGGATATTGGAATTCTGAGAGATACGAAGAAGAAGAAGCTGAAGGTTGTTGGTGATGTGAAGGTGGAGAAGCTCTCTGGCTATTCCACGGAGGTCACCGAGGGGGGTAAGAAGCTGAAGGATCATTTTGTCTACCTTGAGATCTGTAACGACACCTCAGCGGTGGATATCACTTTGGCCAATGGCAAGAAGGGTGGGAAGCCTGAGCTGAAGCGCGCGGTTATCGAGGTTCAGGCGAAATTCGATACGAAGCGCGGGCAGTGGCTTGTTGGTAAGACGGTATTCAAAGATGGCGGTGTCCCTTGTTAGCCCGAAGGTTTATGAGTGCTCTGGCTGCTAGCAGTGTGCTGCTTGCTTTGGGTTTGGTGTCACCGGTTTCGAGTGCATCTGCTCAGCCTGTTGGGAAATCTGCGAATTTGGTTTGTGATGCCCGAGGTAACTGTGAGTCTCAACAGCAACAGGATGGTTCTGATGGGGAGAGTAACCAGTCTCGTCCCATTGGGAATCCGAAGGATCCTGAGAGTGATTTCAAGCCGGGCCCGACGGAGTGTAAGAACGAGCATGGGACGAAGATCCCGTGTAAGCACGATAGCAAGGGTGTATGGAGCGGCGGGGACAACTGCTATTGGCGATTGCAGAGTCCACAGGATCCGCCGCCTGCTGGGAGGGACGCCGGCGAAGGTGCTTGGTATGTGTGTACTCCTGCGGATACGGATTGCACGCATTTGGACCCGGTGGATGACCAGGTCGAGTACATGTTGTGTCAGCAGCGTCGCGATTTCTTCTCTCCGCGGCCTGAATGGCGGAACTCCCCACCTCCTGGGGTTAATCAGTTGACACCTGATCAGGCAGCAAAGCGTTTCATCGATACGTTCCAGCTGGAAGGCGTGGATTTCACTTCGACGGTTTCTGCGAAGGACTCCGGGGCTGTGAACCTCCCGGTATGGCTGTGGGTTCCTGAAGCCAAACAGAAGGAACTGAATTGGGGTCCGTACGAGCGCTCGAAGACGCTTGGCGGTGTGAGTATCACTGCTGAAGCGAAGGTCGTGAATGTCGTGTACACCATGGGCGATGGTGGACGCGTGACATGCAATGGGCCGGGTGTCGCGTGGGAGAAGGGGTCAGGGAAGACTTCGTCGCCCAGCTGCGGCTACCGGTACCAGAAGATGAGCCCTGGCGAAGGGTCAAGGCCTTATGACATTGGGGCTCGTGCGACGTGGAAGGTTTCGTGGTCTGGTGGGGGTCAGTCCGGTGTGGTGACCACGTATACGGAGTCGACGGGGCCTGGATATGTGGGGGAGCTGCATGTGCTCAATAGTCGAGACTGATCTCGAATTTGCTTCGGAAAAAGAATCCTAGAGCCATGACCGGTTTGCCAATCGCGAGGGGCTATCTCACCTGTGAAGGCACTCCATGTGCCCCACAAGGTGGTACGTCCCCCTTGGCGCCCTGGTTCGACGAATGAGGTCCCTGATGAAAATAATCAAAGGCCTAGCCGCCCTAACAGTCCTCCTCGGCCTCGTAGCCGGGGTACCCATCGCGCTCTTCGCCTTGGCCGGAAACCCGCTGGAGCGGTTGCCCGAGGTGCTTCAGCTGCTGTCGCGTCCCGACTATGGCGGCATCATCTTCTTCTCCACCATCCTGCCAATCATCGGCTGGGCCCTGTGGGCATTCTTCACCCTGTCAGTGGCCATCGAGATCCCGTCAGCTGTCCGAGGAATCAAGGCACCGCGGATTAGGGGCCTCGGATCCATGCAGGGCGTCGCCGCCACCCTCTTGGCAGCCGTGATCGCACTCTTCGGCGTTGTAGGCCCCGCCAACGCTGCCACCTTCGATACCAGCAGCCAGAGCTCACACATCGTCATCACTGCGCCGCAGCAGGCAGGGGGACATACCACCGACCAGGCGCAAGCCGCCGCGGCCGCGCAGAAAACCGACTCACCGGAGACCTTCACCCACACCGTAGAGTCCGGGGACACCCTCTGGGGCCTGGCAGAAAAGCACCTCGGTGATGGCCTGAAATACAAGCAGATCCAAGACTGCAACCCGGGCATCCTCGACGCTGATGAAATCTATACCGGGGATCAGATCAACATCCCCGTCGCCCAAATTGCGCCAGTTGAAAAGACGCAGCCAAAGCCCGCACCGAAGGCAGAAACCCCAGATACCACTACCTCTGAAAAAAGCGCGCCAGGGCAGTTAGCTGTCGACACGCAAGACCGCAGCAGCGCAGTGGAGAACGCGCTCAGCGCCCCAGCACCGGAACCTGTCCAGGAAACCCCACCGCCGGCCCAAGAACAGGTGTCTGAGGACGACAGCGCCATGGGAGACACCTTCCTGCAAACGACTGCGGGTATCGGCGGGCTGCTGGCCGCTGGTCTGCTGGCCCTGATCGGCAAACGCCGCTGGCACCAGCGCCGCCTGCGCAAAGCCGGCCAACGCACCTCCCCAGTTAGCGCCGCTGCCGCCAGTACCGAACGCGAAATACGCGATGTGGAAGCCCCGATCACCCAAGAGAAGATCGACCAAGCCCTGCGGGTCCTGGCCACCTGGGCCACCGAAAACGGTACGTCCCTACCCAAGATCTTTTGCCTACGCGCCAGTACCGGCGCACTGACCTTCTACCTTTCCGAACCCAAAGACCTCCCTGAGCCCTGGGCCAAGGAAGACGACGAAGGTACTGTGTGGAGTCTTCATCCCATGGACGTCCCCGAGCCAGAGGCCTACACAGACGCCCCCTACCCCGCGATGGTCACGATCGGCGAAGACACCAAGGACGCCCAGATCCTCATTGACGCCGAGTACATCGGAGCATTGGGCATCGAGGACCACCACAACGGATCAAGCCACCACATCCTCACGGCGTTGGCCGTCGAGTTGGCCTGCTCCCCATGGTCGGAACAGCTGACCATTAGCCTGTGTGGCGTTGCCGATGACCTGCCAGAAGCCTTGGGCACCGGGCGGGTCACCAGCTACGCCACCATCAACGAACTGCTGACCATGCTCCAGGGCAGGGCCGCCGACGTTCGAGCCGCCATGCACGCGGCCGGAGTGTCCTCCTTGCACGAAGCCCGCACGCTCCCGGGCCAGTCGTGGATGCCGGAAATCGTTTTGCTGGGTGTCGAGCCCACCGAGCGCCAGCGCCATCAGCTCATGGATCTCGTTGGCCAAATTCCTCGCCTTGGCATTGCAGCCATTACTGCAGGATTTACCCTCGGCGATTGGAAACTCTCCGTCGACTCCGAGGGCTATGCCACTTTGGCCCCGGTGGGCCTGATGCTCAAACCGCAGAAAATCATCCCCGAGCAGCAAGAAGCGATCATCGAGCTGCTCGCACAGAGCGCGGCTGAAGCTGAAGACCTCGATGATGGTACGTCCCCCGATGCCGGTGAAACCCCGGCCGCTGTCGAGGACGTCGTGATCCACATTCACCACGTCGACGCTCCTTCCTCTGGATTCGACGCCGATGGATTGCAGAACGTTCCCATCCAGCCTCAGGATGAGCCTGTTGCTGAACCCGTCGAAGATCTGGCTACTGAACTCCCTGTCACGGACGACCAGGAGAGCATCGAACAGCCTGTCGCGGAAACTCCGACCATACCGCTGGAGGCCTCGGGTGCTTCCCCTGATGACGAACACGCGGCACCCGTCGCAGAAACTGAACCCGACGAAGAACCTGTGCTTGCCACCGTGATCCACCTTGACGATCGGGATCTTCAAGAGACTGCTGGCGACGCCGAGCTGCAGCCGGCCGACAACGGTATGTCCCCGCTCCAGGTATCACTTGGCAGCCTAGATCCTGACGCCACCGAACTGCTCGGCATGGTCTCAGGCGACACCACCGTGATCCGCCTGCTGGGAACCGTGGAAATACTCAACGCCCGAGGCGTCGAACCAACGTCCCCCTCTACCGGCAAACCCGCGCCGGGAACCACCGCACGCTGTGTCGGACTGCTGGCATACTTGGCACTGCACCCGGGGGCCACCACCGAACAGTACAACGAAGCCTTCTGGCCCAACACCGAAGTATCAGGCGCGAAAGCCGCACAGAACCGCAACAAGCTCTCGAACCTCACCCGCGCGTACCTTGGCCAAGCCGAGGACGGGACGATGCTCTTCCCCCACGCACGGGACGAACGGTACCGCCTCGATGAGCAAGTGCTGTGTGACTGGACAATCTTCACCCGACTGATCGGGGACAACGTCCAGACCGTCTCCCTGCCTCGCCTGGTCGCAGCCCTCCGCCTGGTACGCGGTGCGCCCTTCGAAGGGATCCGCCCGAAGAACTATCTGTGGAACGAACGCAATATGACCGAGATGATCGAAGTCATTTCCATGGCCGCCCACGAGCTGGTCGACCGCGCCATGGCCAAGAACGATGCCCAGTTGGCCCGCCTCGGGGCCCTGGTCGGACGTACCGTTGACCCAGCCAACGAACAGGCCTGGCGCGACGCCATCACCGCTGAGCATTTGGCCAAGGACCGCAGCGGCGTGGAAGAGATCGTCGAAAAGTTCCACGACTACCTCGGAGCCTTCGACGAGGACAGCGAGCCGGAGGACGAAACCCAGCAACTGCTCAACGAGCTACGCGAAGTTGGCTACCGTGTCGCCTAACCCGACGTCACCGGCGGGGGTGCAACGCCTCAAGAGCTTCCTCGGCGAAGAGAGCCGTCGCATGAAAGACAGCGACGGTATGTCCCCGGCAGTGAGCATCCCACTCAGCGTCCTGGTTGGACTGGGCGGGGTGCTGGCATTCCAGGAGACCATCTTGATCTTCCTGGTTCCAGCCACGGTCCTGTCGCTCGTCTTCGGGGCCTTGACCAGCCTCAAAGACCTCAAGACACGTCGTGTCCCCGACGCCTACACCCTGCCCTGGACCGCAGGACTGGTCGCCGCATTGGTACTCACCGCCGCGATCCTTCCCGAAGGTGGCGCCATGCTGGGACAGACAGCGCTGCTTGCCGCAGCCCACACGGGGTTCTATCTGCTGCTGCTGGTGTGCAAGGCGACCAGCATGGGGGACGTCAAGCTCAGCGTGCCCCTGGGGCTTCTGATAGCCCCTTTCGGCGCAGGTCCGCTGCTATGGGCCGTGGCCTTGGCTGCAGCGACCGGCCTGGTCCACGGGCTCGTGCTGAAAAAACGAGGCCACAAGAGTTACCCGGCCGCCCCCCATATGGTCGTCGCCGGCCTTTTCGTCACCACCGCCCTCGTCCTCACCGAACTGTCCCAGGCATTCGCCTAGAAGAAGGTGCCCCATGCAGAAACAACGCAAAGCGCAATCGGCGAGCGCCGGCCCCGCTGCCGTTGAGGTGTCGAGGGCTTCGTGGGGGTATGTCCCTCGGGCTGCTTGGGTCATGGCTGAGGCGTTCGCGCGTCATTCGCCGGCGGCGTGGTTGATGAGTGTTCTTTCGTACCCCAATTTCTTGGTCAGTGCTGTTGAAGGGAAGCTGCGCGGCAAGCTCTACGCGTGGCATGGCGTTGTTGGTGTGGTGAGCCCGGTGGTTCTGAGGTGGTGGCAGAAGCTGTGTGCTGTGGCGACTGTTTTGGTGGTGGTTGCGGGTCCGTATTTCTTGGTGATGGCTTTTGCGAAAGGCGCTGTGTGGCTGCCCTTGCTCATAGGTTCACTGTTCTACATGGTGCTGCCTTTGCTGACGATCTTTCTGCAGGGTGCTCCGCGGTCACGCCGGGAAGGGGGGCGAAAGGATCTGCTGGCCGTGTTGGGTCCTGCTGGTGTGGAGTTGGGTTGTTTGGCGCGGGGAAAAAAGTCTGAATCGGGTGACGGGAAACGCTTCATTGTTGGGCTATCCAACGAGTACCAGCGTCTTGCTCCGGTAGGGCTGGTGGCTCATACCGATAGGCACATTCGTCTTTATCGGGGGATGGGGTACCGGCAGATCGGGGATGGCCTGGGCATGGAATATAAGCCTGCAGGAGACCGCGCCTAAAGAGGGTACGTCCCCTGCTCGATCTGCAGGGGATCTCATGTTTGAAGTGTTCACCAAGCCTGGATGCGGACAATGCTTTGGGCTTCATATGTACTTGGAGCGGCACGAGGTGCCCTCTGTCTTCCACGATGTGAGTGAAGACCCGGTTGCTCGCGCGCGGATGGTCAAGATGGGGTATTCCCAGGTGCCTGTCGTGCTCAACACGGAGACCGGGGAGCACTGGTACGGGTTCGACGTCATCCGTCTACAGCGTTCCATCCAGGGCGTTCCCGCGGCTGCCGCGGTTCAGGCGTAAGGCGGTATGTCCTCATGGGTGCCTACCTTACTGAAGCGATGTATGAGGCTGCTTCGTTTGTGCTGCTTTTCAGTTGTGTGGGCGTTGTGCCCTGGACCTTCCGAAGGAGGGGCCGGCGATAACAGTGCAAATCCACGCGCAAGTTAATGTGCTGCCGTACCCGCTTCCTTTGGACATCCAGGGCGAGTTGCTCCATGCATCCACTGTGAGCCTTGAGCAGGGTATCGCCACCATCAACGAGGTCCACCAGGCGATGGTTCGGCGGTATGCCTGCCGCCTCTCAGCAACTTCGGCATGGGATGACCAGGGGCAGCTTCTGAGGGTCTTCGGCTTGCCGGAGCTCGTGGAGGCTTTGAATGTGGGCCTCGGCCCGGATCAGGACAATCATCCGACGGTGGCGGCGCTTCATGACATCCTTCGGCGCGGCCGCGCTGTAGGGATCTTTGTGCTGCTCTCCCACACCACCGGGCCAGAGCTCCGCGGTATGTCCCCGACTGCCGGCGGTCCTCATGGAAAGGAAACGACATGAACACCGCCCCCTATTCTTCGAAAGAACCCCACGCGCTTCAATCCGGTCTAAAGCCAGCACTCCTCTGGATCGTTCTCCACACGCTGAGACTGACTTGGAGGGCGTGCTTCATTGCTGTCTTTTACTTAGCGCTCACCCAGGAGGTCGGCGCCACCTTTGGCGGGGTTATCACGGCACTGTTTCTTGGGGGTGTTCTGGCGTTCATCGGGAAAATCGTGGTCCGCACCTGGGCGGAACGTACTTATCCGCCGCGGACCTACACGGTGGAAACGGCTCATCAGATGCCAACAGAACTGCCCGAGTTGACGGTGAGGATTCTTAGAGCTGCATTCTATTGGGTGGGTCTTAGTCTGTTGCTTCCGCTGATCACCGATGAAAATATGCAAGCGGTCGTGGTGTCTTTGCTGCTAATTGCAGCGATTTTTGCTTTGGGTCAAACCATTCGAGATTGCCAAGATCTGGGACCAGCTCGGCAAATGCCATGGGCGTTCGTTTTGGTGAGCCTGGCCGAATGCATCGTCGTGCCGGCCATGGTCCTATCCCTGAATCCCACCCTGATGGAGAGCGCCGTCTTCTGGCGCTACGCAATGTTCTGGGCATCGCTCAGCCTCATTTACCTCGCGCTTCGGTGGGGCATCCGCATCATGTTGGGTTCAGCTTCTCCCGCAGCACGCCCAGTGCAAGCCGCCTAGTTAGAAGCAGTGCACACCCCGAGTCGCGCGAAAACAACGAAAGCAAACCAATTCAGCAGGAGAAGAACCATGGAAGCACACACCGAAATCCCCAGCCTTGACCAGTGTTGGACACCGGCAACCGACGGCCATCTGTATGTGGCAGGGGAGGCCAAGGCGGAGAATACCACGGCCCTGAAACACTGGGCCCGCGAACTTGCCGAAGATTCATGGGAAGTTTGGGGCCTGGGGGACCAGACAGAACTCGCAGAACTCAGCGCAGCAGGTGGCGGGGTCTTTGGAAGCGGCGAGGTGCGTCAGTTCGAAGTGAAAATGCGCGAAATCTGCGAACAGATGGACCGCCGATATGCGCACCTAGAGAACCGAAAGAACGTAGAACTTTCACCAGTGGCCATAGTCGTGGATGACCTGGACCGAGTCCTCAACCGGGCTGCCAACGATCCTGAGCTACAGGGCCCAGTGGAGGGGATCCGCTTTTCACTTGCCGCCTGTCAACGCATCGGCCGCACGGTGGGAGTGCACGTGTTGAAGACCGTGCACAGTGGGCCAGAGCTAGGGGCAGACGAAATGGCTATGGGGAAGCTGGTACACGTGACCCTAGCCCGGATCTTTCATCGGGTACCCGATGAAAGATCCGGGCTAGGTACAATACCGTTTACTTAGTCTTCGGCTGTGTTAATCTTTTGGAATGGCACGTAGTGGATGGGTGAAGCCCGAAGGTTCCGAGCGGTTAGGCGATCACGTCTCCCTGGGCGTACTCACGCGGGTGTTCCCGCCCCGGGAGGTGGACGCGGCGATTGATCGCACCGGTGTGGCCGGGCAACGCAACAGGTTGCTTCCGGCGCGGATGATGGTCTATTACGTGATGGCACTGGCCATGTTCTCCTCCGGCTCCTACGAGGAAGTCATGCGCTCCGTGCTGGCCGGGATGGAATGGATCACCGGCCGGTTCAGGGAATGGACGATGCCGACGAAGGCCGCGATCTTCAAGGCCCGCACCCGCCTGGGATCGACGGTGATGATCGACCTGTTCGATGCCTGCGCCAAGCCGGTGGCTGCCGCGGGTGGGCCCGGTTTTTACCGGCAATGGCGGTTGGTGAGCATTGACGGGACCGTTCTGGACATCCCGGACACCGCGGCGAACGAACGTACCTACGGGCGCCCCGGAACCAACACCGAGGCCAAGAGCGCCTACCCGCAGGCCCGTCTCCTGGGGCTGGTCGAATGCGGTACCCACGCGGTCATCGGGGCGGTGGTCTCCGGGTGCGACACCGCCGAGCAGACCATGTACCCAGGGCTCCTGCACAGGCTCCAGCCGGGCATGCTGGCAATCGCCGACCGAGGATTCTTCAGCTACGAAGCGTTCAAGCTAAGCATCGAGACCGGCGCCCAACAATTGTGGCGGATGAAAGGCAATGCGGTGCTGCCCGCGCACGAGGAATTCGCCGACGGGTCCTACCTTTCGGCCGTCTATGAGGGCACGAAGCAGCGGCGTCACAACACGGACCCGATCCCGGTGCGCGTGATCGAATACACCGTCACCACCGGCCAGGACGTTGGGGATTTCCTGTTGATCACCACCATCCTGGACCCGGCCGAGGCGCCGGCCCAGGACCTCGCCGAGGCCTATGCCCAACGCTGGGAAATCGAGTTGTGTTTTGATGAGATTAAGACCCACCAACGTGGCCCTTCCCTGGTGTTGCGTTCCAAGACCCCCGATGGGGTCCTGCAGGAAATCTACGGCTATCTCTGCGTGCATTACGCCCTGCGGTCCCTGATCGGCGAAGTCGCCCGCGATCTTGACGAGGACCCCCTGCGCATTTCCTTCACGCGAACCCTCCGGGCCGCACGGCGAACATTGGCCGCGCGCCCGGCTTTTTCCCCCTAAAAAACATGCCGAAGCCTTCGCCATTTTCTGTCGGGAAATCCTGCATGAACTGCTGCCGCCTCGGCGGCAGCGCAGCAACCCCCGCGTCGTGAAACGCAAGATGTCCAGCTGGCCACTCAAACGCGTTCCCAAAGTTACTAAGTAAACGGTATTGGGGCTAGGTAGAGCTCCTTGAACCACCGCATCGAATCCGCAGTGAGCGGAAAGCCTGACTCGAGCCGACCGTATGAGGGGGACTCCGAGGCCAAACTTGCCACCGGGTAGAAAAGCAGCTGTCCGATCACGGCCGTCCCGGATACGGCGCAACGCGGGTCGGATGCCAGTACCGTGGCGAGGTTGCCGCCGGCGCTATCCCCGGCGACAAGGACGCGGTGAGGATCCCAGCCCTGTTCAGCCGCGTGTATACATATGTACCCCAATGCTGCGATGCAGTCTTGCAGGGGCACCGGGAATGGATGCTCGGGTGCCAGCCGGTACTCCACAGCCACGAGATCGATTCCGCTGGCGAATGCCAGTTGCCGACAGATCAGGTCGTGGGTTTCCAGCGAACCAATGGCCCAGCCACCACCGTGAACAAACAGCATGACGGGTCTGGGGCCCGAGGCTTCGCTGAAAGGCGAATAGTGGCGTAGGCGGATTGAGCCATTCTCAATGGGGCAAACCAGGTCCTCCACATGGGGCAATTCCTGAAAAGGGAGCCCGTTTGCGGCGCAACCAACCTCGTAGGCGCCGCGTGAATCGGCCAGCGACAGGTCATGGAAACCGATCGAACCGTTTTGGCGGAATGCGGAGATCAGGGCAACTGCGTCGTCTGCCACCAACGCGAGCGGCAGTTGATCCCGCACCGTACCGCTCATGATCGGGCATTTTCCGGTGCACGAAGGGCAGCACCAGAAAGGACGTAATCTCGGGTGTTGAAGTCACCGGCCAGGGAACGATATTCCTCTACGGTTCCGGACCAATTGTTGATTACCTTGCCGTTGGCGTTTTTGTACCAGCTGGAGCAGTCGGCGGAGAAGGCAGACCCCTCCATCTCTTCCTGAAGATTAGCGTTGTACGTTGCTAGTACGCGTCCGCGCACTTCGACTGATGAACCGGGAACCGGCAGAAGGCGAGCCAGCGCCTGGAGTATGTAGCTCTGCTGGATTTCCAGCATGGTGATGATGGAATTGTGGTTCAAGTTGGTGTTGGGTCCGTAGATCATGAAGAGGTTCGGGAAACCGTCCACCGTGATGCCGAGGTAGGCTTCTGCGCCGTCTGCCCAGCGGTCTTTTAAATCGTCGCCGGAGGCACCGATGATGCGCAGGTCTCCGTGGAATGCCTGGGAATCGAAGCCAGTCCCGAAGATCACCACGTCTGCTTCGTGGACAGCTCCGTCCCGGGTACGGATCCCTTCGCGGACGAAAGAATCAACTGACGCGGTTACCAGATCGACGTTCTCACGCATCAAGGCTGGGTAGTAGTCATCGGTGCGCAAGATTCGCTTGCAACCGAACTCGTAATCCGGGGTCAGCCGGGCCCGCAATGCTTCATCCGGGACCTGAGCGGCCAGGTGGGCCATTGCCTGTTCAACACCGGCGAGCTGGGCGTCGGTGGCGAGTCGCGTGCGCTCGAATCCGTTCTCCCTGAACTCGTGGAGGTTTTCGCGAGACTGTTCGAAGGTGGACGGATCCTCCTCGAAGGCGTCCAGCTGTTGCTCGCTGAATATTACTTGGTTGCGGGGCATGATCCAGTTGGCACTGCGTTGGAAGACTCTCAAGGAACCGGCGACCTTCGCGACTTCGGGCACGTACTGCACAGCGCTGGCGGCTGAACCGATGCTGATCACTTTTTTTCCGGCCAAATCGATGGAGCGGTCCCACCTGGCCGAGTGGAAGACTTGCCCTCCGAATTCGGCCAATCCTGGAATAGCCGGGATCGAAGGAGCATTTAGTTGGCCCCAAGCGGGAATGAACACGCGAGCGGTTATTTCGCCGGAGCCTGCAATCTGTAAACGCCAAAGTGCTGCATCGCTGTCCCACGTCGCACTGGTGACCTCCGAATTGAAACGAAGGTGCCCACCAAGCTCAAAATGGGCGGCAAATCGGTCCAGATACCCCAGCAATTCGTCGCGGTCGGCGTACATCCGACTTACCCTGAGGTGCGGAAAGAAGCTGTAGCAGTAGAGATGCGCCTCGGTATCGCATGCCGCGCCCGGGTAGGAGTTTTCACGCCACACGCCGCCAAGACCTGGACCCTTTTCCAAGATTGTGAAGTCATTGATTCCGGCCTTTTTGAGCTGTGCACCCATGCCCAGCCCGCCGAACCCGGCACCTAGGACCACGACGTCGCAGTGCATCGATTCGTTGTTCATTCATGCTCACTTTCCTTCTGGCTCATTTCAAATGTGACAACCTGCCGGATTACCGTGCCGGAGGCCAACGCGTCCATGCCCTCATTGATGTCTTCTAGCCGGATCTCACGGGAAATGAGCTTTTCTAGGGGAAGGCGACCCTCTCGCCAAAGCTGCTCGAATCGCGGGATGTCGCGCTTGGGAACGGCTGATCCTAGGTAACTTCCAACTATGGTCTGAGCCTGTGCCGTCAGCGACAGCGGTTCGATACTGGCCATCGCCCCGGGGGCTGGCAGCCCCACCGTAACCAGCGTTCCACCAAGACCGAGTAGCTGGTAAGCGGTTTCGAAGGCGCCCGGATGGCCTACAGCCTCCAGCACAACGTCGGCGCTCACCGACCGTTCAATGGCCTCTGTGGGGCTGTAAGCTGCATCTGCACCCCATTCGCGTGCAAGTTCGAGCTTTGATTTCTGGGCGTCGACGGCGACGACACGGCGGCATCCAGTGGCCAATGCAGTCAGGAGTCCTGCCATTCCTACGCCTCCAAGTCCAACTACGGCGACGGTGCTTTGGCTTGTAATCGCCCCTGCATTCAGCAGAGCCCCTCCTCCTGTGAGAACTGCGCAGCCGAGCAAGGCGGCCACAGTGGGCGGCACATCCAGACCCACCGGAACTACGGAACGCTCATCGACTACGGTATGGGTGGCGAAACCGGAGACCCCCAGATGATGGCTTACAGGTTCGCTTCCACGAAGCAAATGAGACGAACCTGAGAGCAAGATTCCATGCTCGTTGCTCTTGCTGCCATTCGAACAAGGCAGCTTGCCGTTCGTGCCACAAGCTTCACATTCCCCGCAACGCGGCAGGAAGGTCATGACCACGCGTTGCCCAACCTCAACTGATGTGACCCCAACTCCTACTTCCGCGACTATGCCGGCGGCTTCGTGACCGAGCAGCATCGGCACAGGTCGGGGTCTTGATCCATTGACTACAGAAAGGTCGGAATGGCACAGCCCCGCCGCCTCGACGCGGACCAACACTTCGCCACGCCGCGGCCGACCAAGATTCAGATTGTCAATGGTGATGGGACGGCTCACGCTGTACGGGGCCGGGGCGCCGATCGAGTTCAAAACTGCGCCACGGATGCGGATGGAATCACCTCGGATCGACGAAACTGCGAGCGGTGAAATTGATTCCGATGGCGCTGTGTCTGTGGTACGGCGGGAAGGCGTGGTCACGCTCGTTGTCATGCGACGGCCCTTTCAATGTTCGGGAGGTAAAGAGCGATTCATCTAATTTGCTAGAAGCACGGGCCAGTGTGATCTGGCGAACGTCATGTATCGAGTCTGATCCCTTAGCGCGGGTGCGACCATGTGACAATTTACATAGTTTTGCGATTGATGTGTAGAAAAATCCTGAGGAGGCGGCTGATGAAAACTTATGTCGAGATTCTCGAAAATGCCTTGAGTATCGAACCCTCGGAGCTTGAGATTTCCATGGACATCCTTCCTGCAGATGCAGACGGGCAAAGATGGCGCCATGCGCTGCGAAAAGTGAATGCGTTGTCTTCGACGTCACGCCGGCAGAAACTGCTAACACACGTGTTGTCCGACACGGCAGCTGCCATTTCTTCGCTGCGCGAAGGTCAGAACACCTTGCGCGAGATCGTCACGCGGACAAGGGCCATCGTGGGAACGGACATGGCCTACATCAGCCTCAATGACCAGGAACTCGGCGAAACCCGCATCACCGAAACCGATGGTGTTTGGACGCAGGCCTACAGGGAGATAAGAATGCCGTTCAACACAGGGCTTCTCGGATCCGTGGCCCGTGCCGATGGGCCAATCCAAGTGGCAGATTACCTTGGGTCGGCTGGGCTCGCTCACATTGGACCAATTGACGATGCGGTGGCCAAGGAAGGCGTGAAAGCGATCCTGGGTGCGCCATTGCGGGTTGGCGGTGACATCATCGGGGCGCTCCTTGTGGCGGATAGGCGGTCGCATGAGTTCACTGAGGACCAGATCTTCGCGGTGGAGGCTCTTGCGAATCAGGCAGCAGTGGCATTGGACAACCTTGCTCGGCTCGGTGAGCTCACGAATTCCATGAGGCAGTTGGAACGAGCCCACCAAGAAAGCAACAGGTCCATCGAACGGCTTCAGCATCTGAGTCGTGCTGACGAATTGTTGTTTTCGTCTCTGACGTCATCCGCGGGGTTGCCCGGTTTGGCCACTCAGCTTGGAAAAATCCTCGGACGAACGACTCGACTGCTGGACCTTACGGTTCGGTTTGATGTATCGGACGCGGGTGGTGAGTCCCTCCATGCTGCTCGCACCCTTTTGCCTGCCTCCCGACACGCTAATGGGCCGGTCACCGGCGTTCTTAGCGACGGCACTTCAGTGGTCGTGATGGCGGCGGTGATCGAGGGGGAGACTCTTGGCGGAGTCTTGGTCGAGGGAAATATGGAAGACGACGATGATTCCATCCTGCGTCGGGCGGCTCTGGTACTGGGTACCTTTATTTCCCACTCAAACGCTTCCCGTCGGGATGGCGAGCGGGCTCGGGCCGAATTGCTGGCTACTCTGATCAGTTCGGCCCCAGGTGCATTACCCGCGCAGGCAGTTGCTTCGGCGGCCGAATACGGAATTAGAGACGGTTCCCCTTTTCGTGTTGCAGTCGTCGATGCGACGGCTCGATCACTAAGGGACTTCGAGGAGGCCCTGGAGTTAAACCTGGGCGCGCAGCTCCTGCGCGCCCATATCAATGATCATCTCTACGTAGCCGCATCCGAGAAGATATTCGAGTGGATCTCGGACTTCATGTCGAGGCGAGGTGCACGGCATTGGGGCGGTGCCCGGATGGCCCATTCTGAGCCGTTGGAAACCGTAGCCTCAGTAGGTGCCGAGTTCGCCTTGGCGGAGCGAATCCTCGTAGCGGCCCGGGCAGTGCCGCAGGCAGGCCGTGTGCTGAGCTGGCGTTCGCTGGGGACGATTGGGATCTTCCTCGCAAACGCCGATTCGCAAGTCACCCAAAGTGCGTTGAATGCCTCCCTTGGCCCGCTGCTGCAATACGATGCAACCAATGGCAGCCAGCTGCGCGAGACGGCCTTGTGCTACTTGGATGAAGGCCGCAATATCGCACGAACGGCCGTCGAACTTACGATCCACCAGAACACGGTTCGTCAGAGATTAGATCGAATCGACTTGCTCTTGGGCGCCGACTGGAGCAGCGGACGCGCGGCACTGGATAATCATGTACTGCTGGTTGTGTCTCAGCTTCTTGAAGGTCCTACTCCTCGGCGCTGACCCAGAAATGCAAAGACGGGTGAAGCCGTGGTTGGCCGAGTTTCAGAGAGCCGGACCCGTCAATCGCGCGGCGATGACCTTTGTGCCTCTGACAGTTGATTTGTGCCAAGTTTGTGATTCTCCGAACGAGGAGGAAGGCTGGTGGCGATCTTGTTGAGTGGGTGGATGCCATGGTATCCACCCACTCAACAAGAGTGGCTATTTTGAACTTATCGACTTTTGAAAGCCAAATAGCCGTCGTCAGCATGAATCGTGGTCCCATTGATTACGCTGGCGGCATCGCTAGCCAAGAACGCGACAACCTCTGCTATTTCACGAGGAGCTGTCATCGCGCGGCGCAACTGCTCCGAGGCGAAAACTTCCTTCTGTTCGGCGCTAAAACGGCGAAGGATGGGAGTGTCGACCCTACCTGGGGCGACCCCGACGACCCGGATCCCATGCTCGGCCAGCTCAAGTGCGGCGCTGCGGGTCATGGCGTTTACTGCGGCCTTAGCTGCCCCGTATGCCAGCGCTCCAGGATAGGCGCTCTCGCCGTAGATTGACGACGTGTTGATGATTGTCCCGCTGGTTTTGGAATCAATGAACGCTCGGGCGGCAACTAGCAAGCCGTGGTACACGCCGTCTTGGTTCACCCGAATAACTCGGTGGTAATCGCGTTATTCGGGCTCATGTTCGGGCAACAACCCGCCCGATCCGACGCCGGCATTATTGAACCACACCTCGAATCCGCCCAGATCTGTGGTGACACGGCTAGCCAGGGCGTATACCGAATCAACGACAGAAACGTCGACGGCATATCCGGTAACATGCCCGGGCAGTCCAAGGGAATTGATGCGTTCGGCTGTTGCGTCGGCCACCTCGGCGTCCAAGTCTGCAACAGCGACAATTGCACCTGCAGATGCGAAGCGCAGAGCGGTAGCAGCGCCGATCCCGCCGGAACCACCAGTAATGACCACTCGTCGGCCCGTAAGCCCAGCCGCGTCCGTGGCCGCGAATCGCTCAGCCGACATAAAAACCTCCATTGACGTTGATGTTCTCCCCTTGAATGAATGCGCTTGCGTCGCTACATAGGAAATCGAGAACGGTTGCTACTTCGTGGGGCGTGCCGTATCTGCCCAAAGGGGTATTGGTTAGTATGAGTTCGCCCGAGGCTCCACGCAGGTCCGCGGACATGGCGTTGTCGATAATGCCTGGGGAAACGACGTTGATTCTACGAGATTGTCCGAGTTCCCACATTGCTGATCTGGCCAGTCCTAACAAGCCAGCCTTGCTGGCTGCATAGTGGGCGTGATGGCGACTGCCTCGAACCCCCGCTATCGATGACAACAAAACCACAGACGCGTCTTGGGTCAGCATGGGCAAGGAGCGTTGAAGCAACGTGTAGCTGCCGGTGAGGTTGATATTGATGGTGTTGTGCCAGTCATCGTCCGACATCGTGGACAGCGGGGATTCAGGATAGATGCCCGCGGCAAGCACTAGATAGTCAATTGGGCCGACCTCGGCGACAAGCACTTCAGCGCTTGAGGCGTCCTGCGCTTCATACGGATGATACTCATAAAGGTAGCCATTGCTTGCTGGCGGCGAGGTGTCCGAGCGACAACGATCTGCCGACACGACGCGGATCCCGCGGGCAAGCAATAGCGCGACGAGCGCGCGCCCGATTGACCCTTCGCCTCCCGTGACGACAGCAGTGCGACTGGTGGTACTCAATGGTGTCCTTTCGGTCTTCCGCTGGCCAAGACGATCTGGAAGAATCCGGGCCAGCGGTTCTGAGTTCGAACTGGTTCTTAGTGGGCAGGGGTGGGTTTGTCCAGATCGGCCAGGTTTTGGCCTCGTGTTTCCTTGAGCATCGAGAGGGAAACCGTAGAGAGGACCAAGACTGCGACGACATACAGAACAATGGGTAAGACTGAGTCAAACTTGTTCAGCAACACGGTTGCCACCAACGGGGCTATTGATCCAGCGAAGATTGTGGCGATCTGGTACGTGAATGATGAACCCAAATAGCGCATCCGAGTTGGGAAGATCTCTGACATCAGTGCGGCCTGTGGTGCGTAGGCGATAGCCTGTGTCGTCAAACCGAATGCAGTGATGCCGAATATAGCCCAGAAATCTCCGGTGTTCAGTGCTGGGAAAACAATGCGACCCAAACGAACAAGCCCGCATAGCCAACTCCAATGGCTCCCTTTCGTCCGATACGGTCAGAGAGCCAGCCACCGAATAGCATGGCGATGAATTGGACGATGTTGGCCAAGAAAAGGATCAGCAACACTGTGGAGTAGCCAACCTTGACATGGACCGTTAGGTAAGTGATGGAGAAGACGATCATCAAATAGTACGAAGAATTTTCTCCGATGCGCATGATGAGCGCCTTGGCGATGGTGCCCGGGTGCGTAGCGAGGACTTCGCGCAGGATCGCCGCTCGGCGTTGTTCCTCCTCAGGGTTTGTGGTGATGACGATCATGCTCATGCAAGCATGCCGTGGTCACCACTTGACCACCATGGAAGTTCCTCCATAGATTCATTGGCACGCTGTTGGTCTTCAATATGTCGTAGAACCCTTGTACGAGAACGCCCAAAATGCCGGCAGGAAAAAAGGAAACAGCATGACGCGTCGTGGTGGCGAGCAGAGTCGAGTTCGCCCATTCTGCCCATGATTTCGCGGGCCCGGCGAGGGCCGGATTAAATACCTTCTCAAATTGCTTGACTTGACTGTAACGTAATGTAATACCATGTTGGCATGCCAGCACAAGAACTTGAACTCACGCCAGCGTTGTCGGTGCGTTCACTCTCCGTCCGCTTCGGAGGTCTCGTCGCCGTCGACGATGTCAGCTTCGACGTTCCGGCCGGAAAGGTCCTCGGACTCATCGGCCCCAACGGAGCAGGAAAAACCACCTGCTTCAACGCCATCACCGGGATGGTCCCCGCCACGGGGTCTGTCACCTTCGATGGCAAAGAGATTCTCGGCTCTCGCACGGATGCCGTCGCCCGTGCCGGAATCGCCCGCTCCTTCCAGCATGTGGCCGTCGTTCCAGAGATGACCGTGCGCGAGAACGTCATGATCGGCGCTCACCGGCACGGAAAGCTCGGCTGGATCCAGGCGGGTCTGCGCATCGGATCGAAGAAGGAAGAGGCTGACGCGCGCGAGCGCGCCGACCTCGCCATCGGCGCGCTGGGCCTGGAGCGCCTCGCACACCGCCCCTGCTCCGACCTAGGTCTGCCCAACCTCAAGCTCGTCGAGATCGCACGCGCCCTGGCATTCGATGCCTCGGTGCTGCTGCTGGATGAACCGGCGAACGGCCTCACTCACTCGGAAGTGGCAGACCTCGCCGACCGCATCAATGACTTCGCCGCCCACAAGAAGCTCACCATCGTCGTCGTTGAGCACCACATGGGCCTTATCCGCAGTGTCGCCGATCACCTGGTCGTGCTGAACTTCGGCTCCGTCCTCGCCGAGGGTGAGCCGGAGAAAGTCCTTGCCCGTCAGGAAGTCATTGACGCCTACCTGGGGGTGAAGGCATGAGCGAGCTGATCCTTGATGTACAGAACCTCGAAGCAAGCTACGGCCCGGTGCGCGTGCTGCACGGCGTGCACTTCACCGTTCGCACGGGCGAGATCGCCCTCCTGCTCGGTGCCAACGGTGCCGGCAAGACCACGACGCTGCGCGCCATCAGCGGCAGCGTCTCCGCGAGCGGCTCCGTCACGCTTCAGGGCACCAGCATCCTGGGCATGTCGCCCTCGAATGTCGCGAAGGCGGGCATCGCACACGTTCCCCAGGGACGCGGCACGCTCACCGAGCTAACGGTCGAAGACAACCTGCTCGCCGGTGCCATCAACCGCAAAGACCGCCCTGCCGTCGCCGCCGAGGTGCGCGAGTGGTACGAGCGCTTCCCCGTGCTGGGTAAGCGTCGCACGCAGCTGGCGGGTCTGCTCAGTGGTGGGGAGCAGCAGATGCTCGCCATTGCCCGCGCCATGATGGGCAAGCCGGCGCTCCTGATGCTGGACGAGCCCTCGCTCGGACTCGCCCCGAAGATCGTCGGTGAGATCTTCAGCATCTTCTCCGAGATCAACAAGTCCACCGGCACCTCGATGCTGGTCGTCGAGCAGAATGCCGAGATCGCCCTCGCGATCGCCGACTGCGGCTTCGTGCTCGAGGTGGGTCGCACGGTGCTCGAAGGGCCCGCAAGCGACCTGCAGAGCAACCCCGAAGTTCAGCACGCCTACCTGGGAGGTGATATTGCACGATGACGTACTTACCAATGTTCCTCAATGACGACTACTTTCAGCTCAACACCATCCTGCAGAGTCTGATCAATGGACTCTCCAACGGTGTTCTCTACGCCTTCCTTGCCCTCGCCCTGGTCTTTATCTACAAGACTTCCGCGCAACTGAACTTTGCGCAGGGTGAGATGGCGATGGTCGGCGCCTTTATCGTCTTCCAGGTCATGCTGTGGACAGGGATGCCGCTGTGGGCGGCTGTTCCGATCGCAATGGCCGTGATGTTCCTGATCGGGGCCGCCTCCTGGCGTTACATGCTTCGCCCCGTGGTGAAGCGCGGTGGCCACGCTCCGATGATCGTGCTGTTGGGGGTGTTCCTGCTGTTGAACGCAGGCTCCGCGGTGATCTGGGGCACCAGCCAGCGCCAGGGTCTGTCGCCGTTGCCGAACGGCCTGAACGACAAGATTCAGCTGCTCGGTGGTGTGCCGGATGTGCACATCAACTTCTCCGCACTCGGTGGCATGGCGATCCTGCTCGTCACCTTCGGGGCACTGGAGCTGTGGTTGCGCAAGACCCGCATGGGCCTCGGCTACCGTGCGATCACGTCGAACCCTGACTCGGCAGAGTCCCTCGGCATCGACCGCAACCGCTACCTCACCATCGGCTGGGGCATCTCGGCGGCGATCGGTGTGCTGGTCGGCATGCTGTTCTCACAGCAGTCGGGGCTCCTGCACAGCAACCTCATGCTCAACGGCTTGCTGTTCGGCTTCGCCGCGGCGGCCCTGGGCGGCTTTGACAGCCTGTTCGGCGCCATCATTGGCGGACTGATCATTGGTCTGCTCGAAGCGACGATCCCGAACGCCATCGAATGGATCGGGCCCAGCCTGAACGTCGCGGTGGCGCTTATGGTGATCTTCCTCGTGCTGGTGTTCCGGCCGAGCGGACTATTCGGATCGACGAAAGTGGTGAGGCCGTAATGGCTACTGTGATGACGGGTGCCCCGCGCACCTCGACGCTGGTTGCCGCTACCAACCGCGCACCGCGGTGGAAGCCTCTGATCCTGGTCGCCGGGTTGGCCGCACTGGCTCTGATCGTGACCTTCGTGCGTCCCGACTTCGAACTGGTGTACCTGGCGAAGGCCGTCTCCTACGCCGTTGCCATTTTGGGCTTGAACATTGTCGTCGGCTTCAGCGGGCAGTTCTCGCTCGCGCAGGGGGCCTTCACCGGGCTCGGTGCGTACACGGCTGCCATCCTGGTCGCAGACTACGGCTGGCACATCCTCGCCACGATTCCGGTCGCGGCTCTCCTCGGCTTCGGTGTGGGGTGCCTGCTCGGTCTTCCTGCACTGCGGGTGAAGGGGCACTACCTCGCCACGATGACTCTGGGCGTGGCGATCGTGTTCCCGATGGTGATCAAGCGCTACTCCGACTTCACGGGCGGCGCCAACGGCAAGCTCGCTCTTGTTGACTTCTCGTCGCCGGTGAGCTTCCTCACGACGACGCAGTGGCGCTTCCTGGTGATCTGCGCCATTGCCGCACTGTGCTTCCTGTTCGTGCGCAACATTGTGCGCTCGCGTATCGGTCGCGCCATGGCGATGTCCCGGTCGAATGAGGCGGGCGCGCTCAGCAACGGCATTGCCGTACCGCAGAGCCGCGTGCTGGCGTTCGGCTACGCGGGCCTCTTCGGTGCTGTCGCTGGCCCCTTGCTGGTGATGATGCTCGAGATCGCTGGGCCGGATGACTACTCGCTGATGTTCACGATCCTGCTCACCACGGGCCTCATCGTCGGCGGCACGTCGCGACTGATGGGCGCTCTGCTCGGTGGTCTTGTCATCGCCCTGCTGCCGTCTCTCACGGCATCCATCGTCAGCGGCCCGCAGGCAAACATCCTGTACGCCGTCCTCCTGATCGGCATGATCTTCATCTTGCCTGGCGGACTTGCATCCCTGCCCACGGTCGTCATGAACAAGTGGCGAAAGTGGAGCCAACGCAAGAAAAGCACTGACCCCGTTGTCTCCGCGGACCTTTCCTGACCCGCGCCCCCTCAATCACATTGGAGTGAAATGAAACACCCTATTAAGGCACTTGCCGCCGTCGCCCTGGTTGGCGTGCTCGTCGTGAGCGGTTGCTCACGTGGCGAAATCACCGCAGCCAGTGGCGAGGGCGCTTCCAGCGGCCCCGTTCCCACCGACTCCTGCCCTGCCGATGCAATGAAGGCGCTCGCTGAGGGTGAGCCGATCAAGCTGGGCGTGAGCCTGGCGCAGTCGGGCCCGATTGCGGTCGTCAACAACATCGCCAAGGCCATCAACGCGGTCTTCGAGAAGCAGAACGCCGAAGGCGGTATCGACGGTCACAAGATCGAGTTCGTCGTCAAGGATGACGCATTCGAGACGGCGCGCGCGGTCACCAACGTGCGCCAGCTCATCGACAGCACGAAGGTCATGGCCATGGTCGGACAGGTCGGCACCCCGGGTGTCGCCGCGACGCAGCCCTTCGTCGAGCGCAGCTGCACCCCGCAGCTGTGGGTCGCATCCGGTGTCTCCTCGCTGATCGCCGACCCGGAGAAGCACCCCTTCACCACGTCGAACTTGGCACCCTACGAGACCGAAGCGGCGCTGTGGGTCAAGGCTCTGCAGGATCAGGGCCTCACCAGCGCCAATATCGCCATGATCAATGCTGACGATGACCGCTCTGAAGTATTCTCGGATGCCGTCACCGAGTCGATCGAGGGAACGGACCTCAAGCTCGTCAGTGTGGAGCAGGTTGCGGCTGCCGCACCGAGTGTCGATGCCCAGGTGAACGCGACGCTGGCGAAGAAGCCGGATGCTGTGCTTGTCGGTACCAGCACGTCAAACTGCCCGCCGCTGATGACAGGTCTGCGCCGTGCCGGCTTCACCGGAACGATTATCGTGAACGTCACCTGTGCTGCCATAAACACCAACTTCGTGCCCGCTGGCGATGCTGCGAAGGACGTCCAGGTGCTCACCACGACCGCTGACCCGGCCAACCCCATGCTGGCGGATGACCCGGAGCTTGCCGAGCACCACGAGGTGATGAAGCAGTACGCGCCCGACGCTGATGCCAACAACGGCTACACCGCCGGCGGCTACCAGATCGGTCTGTTGACGGTGGAGGCGCTGAAGAACGCCGCAAAGCTCGATGGCGGCCTGACGCGCGTCAACATCATGAACGCCGCCTGGACGGTCGACGCGGAGATTCCGCTGTCGCCGAAGGGAGTTCGTGCCACGCTGAACTGGACGGAAGACCCGATCTGGCGTGAGGACGCACAGCTCATGAAGTACGACCCGGCGAAGGGTCTCCTTCCGGTAGGAGACGTCATCTCGATCGACTGACGTCCGTCGTACCTCATGGAACAGGAAGAACTCATGGAACACACCCCGCGTCCCGGTCGGCCTCGCGATCTCGCTGTCGACCACGCCATTCTCGATGCAGCCGCAGCGCGCATGAGCCGGTACGGCTACGAGCGCATGACGATCGATGATGTCGCCCGGGACGCGGGCGTGACCCGTCCGACGGTGTACCGGCGGTGGGCGTCAAAGGATGCCCTGGCTGTCGCCGCGATCGAAACCATGATCACCGTCACCGAACACGAACCCACGGGAGACACCCGTCAGGACCTGTTCGACCAGGCCGAGCAAATGTTTACTCGTTGGAGTGGCAACCGATTTCTCGGTCTTGTCGGTACCGCGATCGCCGAGCGCGACGGGCACCGAAGCCTTTACGACCTGCTCCAGGAGCGGCTCATCCAGCCACGGCGCACTGCGCTTCGAGCCATCCTAGAGCGCGGAATTGCCGACGGCACCGTGAGGCCCGACACCGACATCGACGCGATCGTGTCGATGTTCGTCGGGTCGTTCTACGCCGTGGGTATCGCTGAACAGTGGAGCCAGCTCACCGACTGGCCGGAGCGGCTCACTGAACTGATCATGCGCCTCATCAGCGCGCACAACGGCTAAGCGCCGCCGAGAACTTGCGCCCGGTTGGGACCGGGCGCGTTACGGAAGGAAGAATCAGCATGTACGAAGTCAACGACACGATCTTCATCGGTGTTCCGGAAGAGGACGAGCAGGAGAACCCGTGGCTCAAGGGCCCGTGGCGTCCGCAGGGCCGCGAGTACGCGGTCTCCAGCGACGAGCTTGAGGTGATAGGTGAGATCCCGGAGGATCTCGACGGCATCTACGTTCGTAACACTCATAACCAGGCCGCCAACCCGATCGGCATCTACCACCCCTTCGACGGTGACGGCATGCTGCACGCCGTGCGCTTCCGTGACGGCAAGGCCGAGTACCGTAACGCCTTCGTGCGCACCACGGGCTTCCTGGCCGAACAGGCCGCAGAGAAGTCGCTGTGGCCGGGCATGCTTCAGCCGGAGCTCTACTCGCGCCGCGGCTGGGGCTCGATGGGTGCGATGAAGGACAACGCAGGCACGGACATCAAGGCGCACGCCGGCAAGCTCTACGCGACGATGTCGCAGGGGTCGGAGCCGTGGTGCCTCAGCCCGACGACGCTGGAGACCCTCGGCCCGAACACGAACTGGGCACGCCTGGTTCCGCAGGGCATGGCATCGCACTACAAGGTCGACAACGCCACCGGCGACATGATCTTCTTCAACTACGCCGAGAAGCCCCCATACTTCAACTACGGCGTCGTCAACAAGAAAGACAATCTCGTCCACTACGTGCCGATCGATCTGCCCGGCGCGCGCTGGCCGCACGACATCGGTATGACGAAGCGCTACTCGATCATTCACGATCTGCCGTACTTCTTTGACCCCGAACTGCTCAAGCAGGGCATCCGTAAGGGCGCCTTCCACCACGACATCCCGTCGCGCTTCGGCATCATGCCGCGCTTCGGCCGCTCGGAGGACGTCAAGTGGTTCGAGGCGAAGCCGGCCTGGATCATGCACCTGTCGAACTGCTACGAAGACGGCGACTGGGTGATCCAGGACGGCTGCGTGTGGCCCGAGCTCGTCAAGCCCCCGGTGGGTGGCACCGAGGCCCACGACATCTACGCGCGCATCAAGCGCAACGTGGATGCCACGGCCACGGGTGCACACATGTACCGCTGGATGTTCAACATGGTCACCGGTGAGGTCAAGGAGTTCTCGATCGACGACGAGGTCACGGAGTTCCCCGTGGTGTCGAACGACTTCCAGGGGCTGCCATACCGCTACAGCTACAACGCCACGTTCCTTCCGGGTGAGTGGCTGCTGACCGGTATCAAGCGCTACGACGCAATCAGCGGTTCGACGAACCGGATCAACTTCGGCGAGAGGCGCTTCGGAAGTGAACCCGCTATTGCGCGCGGTTTGAACTCCGGCGACCGTGAGGACGACGGTTACGGCATCACGTTTGTCACCGACATGGTGGCTGATCGCTCCGAGGCTGTGGTCTTCCGACTCGACGACATGGAGGCGGGCCCGGTCTGTCGTATCATCCTGCCTGAGCGCATCTCGGTCGGCACGCACGCGTGCTGGGTTGAGGGCGACCGCATCGACGGTGAAGGGCGTGCAAAGTGACCGACGTCGTTTTCCTTCCCGGGCTGAACAACGATGCGCTGGTGTGGGCGCCGACGCTGGCGGCTCTGCACCCGCGACTCACCGGACGCGCGATTGACCTTCCGGCAGAGCCGGACCTGGCGGCTCTCGCCGAGCAGGTCGCCGCGCAGCTGACCGAGGGGACTGTCCTTGTCGGACACTCCTTCGGCGGCGTCGTGGCGATGACCGTTGCGGAGAAGCACCCGGAGCTGCTTCGCGGGCTCGTGCTCGTGAACGCGCCGATCGACGTGGAAAGCGCCGAGCAGGCGACCGCGCGCATTGAGCGCGTGTCTGGTCTGGACGAGGAATCGTTCGAGGCGGCAGCGATGGGGCGGCTCGACGTCGTGTTCGCACCAGAGCGTGCCAACGACGACGCTGTCAAGGCAGAGCGCGTCCGGGGGCTCCGTGCCTACGGGGTGGAGCGCTACAAGGCGCACTGCACCGCGATCACGCAGCGTGTGGACCGGGCGAACTTCCTGTCGGAGACGGAGCTTCCGGTGCTCGTCATTGCGGCTGACGACGATGTCGTCGTGCCGACGTCGGCTCAGCGCGACTGGGCGAACGCCGGTGGCGCGAGCTATGTCGAGGTCGCTGGTACCCGTCACATGTTGCCGGCCGAAGAGCCTGAGCAGGTGGCCACTGCGATCAACGACTGGTGGCGCACCACCGAGGCTGGCCGCGGTTACGTGGCACTGAGCCTGCCGGACGCCACGTTGCCCGACTATGTCGTGCACGGAGTGGGCGACACGACGCTCTTCCTCATGCACGGGGCGTACGGCAACCGCGACTACTTTGATGACGCGATTTCCCGGTGGAACGCCGCAGGGTTCCGCGTCGTCGCATGGTCGTGCCCTGGCTACGGTGCCGAAGAGGTACCGGACGGCTACGGTGTGCCGCTGCTTGCCGAGTACTGCGCACGGATGATTTTGGCCGAGCGCACCGAGCACAACGTGCTGCTGGGCCACTCGATGGGTGGGCTCATCGGCCCGCGTGTTCCCGCGCTCGTGGGAGATGCGCTGGACGGTGTCATTCTGTCGGGTGCGTCCGCGGGCTTCGTGAATCGCACGGCAGACGACAAGGCGCGCTACCTGCGTGAGCGCGTGAAGCCTATCGCTGAGGATGGTCTGACGGTGGCCGAATACGCCGTTGGTCTGCTCAAGGTGATGATGGCTCCAAGAGCGCAGGGGCCACTCGTTGATCGCGTGGTCGAGGTCGTCAACGGTATGAAGACCGAGGTGTTCCTTGCATCCATGCGGGCGATCACCGAGTACAACTCGGTGCCGTCGCTGACGTCGCTCAAGGTTCCGGCGCTCATGCTTGCCGGTGAGTCCGACACGGCATGCCCGCCCGCAGGCATGCAGAAGATGCAGGAGATGACCCCGGGGTCGTCGTTCCACCAGATCAACAACGCGGGGCACTACGCCTTCGCTGAGCAGGCGGACGAGTATCACGAGGTCACGACTGACTTTATCCGTCGTGTCGTGGGAGCAGGTCAGCCCTCATGAACACCGAACTAGTCAGCGCGGCCAGCATTCCGGCTTCGGCCACGCGGATCGCGGGGAAACAGGTCGTCGGAGACGGGGAAAACTTCGACGTCGTGACGCCGATTGATGGCTCGGTTCTCGGAAGTGAGCGCGCATCGTCGCCTGCCCAGGTGCAGGCGGCGGTGCGCGCCGCTGCGGCCGCTCAGCCCGGCTGGGCGGCCACGCCGGCAGATGAGCGTGCGCGGATTCTGCTGACCGCGGTGGCGTCCCTGCGCGTCGACATTGAGCGGTTGTCGACGCTGATCATGCTCGACAACGGCAAGACGCGTGCGGAGGCGCAGCAGGATGTGTACGCGGCGGCGGCGCTGCTGGAATCGGCCGCCGAGTGGGCGCGCCGGGTCAAGGGCACGACACTGGTCGAGGGCTCGGGGCTAGAGCGATTTACCTGGCGCGAGCCGGTCGGTGTGGTGGCGATCTTCATGCCGTTCAACGCGCCGCTGATGTTCAGTGCCATGAAGGCGGGAGCCGCCATTGCGGTGGGCAATACCGTGGTGGTGAAGTCACCGATGCAGAACCCCTACGCGGCCGCCGTCTTTGCCGATCACCTGGCCGACGCGGGCGTGCCTGCGGGCGTCTACAACGTGCTCCAGGGTGGTGCCGATGTTGGCGAGGCGATGGTTGATGCCCCCGAGTTGGCCATGGTGTCTTTCACGGGGTCAAGCGACGTCGGTGCGATCGTTGGTCAGCGTGCAGTGGCTCAGCTCAAGCGCCTGATCTTGGAGCTCGGGGGCAAGTCGGCAAACGTCGTCTTTGACGACGCCCCGTTCGATGCGGCTGTGGACGGATCGCTAGCCGCGATTTTCCGCAACAGCGGCCAGCGTTGCTTCTCGGGCTCGCGGTTGTTGCTGCAAGAGGGCATCGCTGAGAAGTTCTTGGCCTCCTATGTCGAAAAGGCTCGTTCCTTGCGTGTGGGTAGCCCCTTTGACGATGACACTCAGGTCGGCGCGCTGATCACTGCTGCGGATGTGCAGCGGGTGCACGCGATCGTCGAGCAGGCATGCGCCGAGGGAGCCACCGTGCTCTGCGGTGGCGAACTCCCCACGGAAGTTGCGGGCCGCGGTGCGTACTATCCACCGACGGTGATCGACTGTACGCTCGTCCCGAACGCGACGGTGCTACAGGAAGAAGTTTTCGGCCCGGTCGTTGCCGTGCAGCGCTTCGCGACCGAAGACGAGGCCGTCACGCTGGCGAATTCCACGCGCTATGCTCTCGCGGGCGGGTGCTGGAGTGCCGACTTCGGCACCGGGCTGCGGATGGCGCGCCGGGTGGATGCCGGAATGTATTGGATCAACTCCTACGCCGTGCACGGCGGCGTCGAGGTCACCATAGGTGGCCGCGGTGCCTCCGGCTTCGGGCAGGAAATGGGCGAAGAAGGCATCCTGGCGTACACGAACGTCAAGACGGTGCTGATGGATACGCGCGGCGATGCCGTGAAGGGAATGTGACATGACGGAGTACCGCAGCGCACGAGGGGCCGTGGTCTTTGCGGCCGGTGGCCCCGTGGAAATCCACGACATTCAGGTTCCGGAGCCCGAGGATACCGAAGCCATGATTGCCGTGGATGCCTGCGGGCTCTGTCACAGCGACCTGCACTACATCGACGGCACCTCTGGCACCGACTTTCCGTACTTGCTGGGGCATGAGATCGTCGGTCGCATTGTCGCCGTTGGTGCCGCGGCCACCGTGGCCGTGGGGACGCGCGTGGTCGTGGCGCTGCTCGCCCCCTGCGGGCAGTGCGGGCAGTGTGCAAGAGGTCGTCGCACCTCGTGCACGCGGAAGGTGCGCAAGGCGCGTCCGGCGCTGCTAGCCTCGGGCCAGGAACTGACTCCGGTGCTGGGAGCTGGGGGGCTTGCGGACTACGTGACCGTTGATGAGCAGCACATCGTCACTGTGCCTGCATGGTTCCCCGTCGAGCAAGCCGCACTGCTGGGCTGCGGTGTTCCTACCGGCTATGGTGCCGTGATGAACACCGCAGGCGTGCGCGCGGGGGACAGCGTCGCCGTGATCGGTGCCGGTGGGGTGGGGCTTGCAGCCATGGCCGCGGCCCGTTTTGCGCGGGCCAGCCGCATCGCGGCGATCGACGTCAGTGCACAAAAGCTGGAAGAGTCGGTGCACTTCGGCGCCACCGAAACCTACCGTGCGGGCGCAGATGACCTCCCCACGGGCTTTGACATCGTGGTGGATGCCGTTGGCGGCGCCGCCACGCTCCGCAACGCCGTGGATATCGCCGGAGAGGGCGGACACATTGTGATTCCGGGCGCGCCGAAGCTCACCGAGCAGGCCGACTTCCCGATGCGCACGGCTTTCATGAAACGCCTGTCGATCGAGTACTCACACTGGGGCGACTGCGACCCGCAGCGTGATATCGCGAGCCTCAGCACCCTTGCCCTCACCGGCGGTCTGCCGCTGGAGCGTTACGTCTCTGAGGTGATCGACTTTGCGCACACCGCCCAGGGGTATGAGCGCATGCGCGCCGGTACCGTTTTGCGCTCGGTGGTGCGGATCTCGGCCTAGGTGTATTAACCCCGGACGTTGGTGACATGCGGCGTGGCCGAGTGACAAAAAGAAGACCTCCAAGTGAAGTGGTGTTTGCGACAACATTCACGACATCCCGGAGGTCTTCTTCATGTCCCATAATAATGCCATCCTCGCGCCCAGGGGGCGCCTGCAGCTGGCCCGGTGCATCGTGGAGGACCGCTGGCCCCTGCGCCGGGCCGCCGAGCGCTTCCAGGTCTCCGCCACCACCGCCGCTCCCCGGGCCGCACCTGCACGCGCACCGAGCGGCGGATCGTCGCACTGCGGGTGAACCGCCGCTGGGCCCGGCCCGCATCGGCTACCTGCTGGGCATCCACCCCTCCACCGTGCACAAGGTCCTCTCCCGGTTCGGGCTCTCCCGGCTGTCGTGGCAGGACCGCGCCACCGGGCAGGCCATCCGCCGCTACGAACACGAGGCGCCCGGGGACCTAGTCCACGTGGACATCAAGAAACTCGGGCGGATCCCCGACGGCGGCGGCCACCGGGTCACGGACCGGGCCACCGGGAACCGCAACAAGACCGGGACCCCGGCCAACCGCAAGCCCGGCTACGCCTACCTGCACAACGCCGTCGATGACCACTCCCGCCTGGCATACACCGAGATCCTTGCAGACGAGAGGAAGGAAACCGCCTCCGGCTTCTGGAAACGGGCCAACGCCTACTTCAACTCGGCCGGGATCACGGTGAAGCGGGTCCTGACCAACAACGGGTCCTGCTACCGCTCCCACGCCTTCGCCGACGGCCTGGGGCCGGACATCAAGCACAAGCGCACCCGCCCCTACCGGCCCCAGACCAACGGCAAGATCGAACGGTTCAACCGCACCATGCTCAAGGAATGGACCTACGCCCGGGCATACCGCTCGGAGGCCGAACGCGTGGCCGCCTTTCCGGCGTGGCCAGGCTATTACAACTGTCGAGGACGCACTTCGCTGAAGGGTCTGGCACCGGTCGGCCGCGTTCCCAACCTCCGTGGCTAATGCACCTAAGCTGCGGGAAAGACACCGGTGTCCAACTCTGCGGCAATGGTGTCGAGTATGACCTGGCCGCGCTGCAGCTCGCCTGCGGATGTGAACAGCCCGTGGGCGTACCTCGCCTCGTGCAGGTGCATTACCTGCACGCCGTGCCGGGAGAGCGCAGCGGCGTAGTCGATGCCCTCGTCGGCGAGCGGATCGTGCCCGACCGTGACGATGATCGTCGGTGGCATGCCGTCCGGGATGGTGTTCAGGAGCGGGCTGATGTCGGCTCTGGCCACGTCGACGTCGTTGGCCACGTATTGTTCGATGAACCATTCCATGGTGTCGGCCACGAGCGGGAAGCCGTGGGTGATGCGTCGGTGCGACTCGCGCGACATGGTGAGGTCGGTGACCGGGTATAGCAGCACCTGGCCGACGAGCGGTACCTCGGGCATGTGGGTGACGACCTCGTTGGTGAGCACCGCCGCTAGGTTGCCCCCGGCGCTGTCGCCGGCGACCACGATCGAGTCGGCTCGCAGGCCGTGCGGAGATTCCACGTTGATGAGCCAGGCCAGCGCGCTGTGCGCATCGTCGATAGCGGCGGGGTATGCATGCTCGGGGGCAAGCCGGTAGTCCACCGCGACGACGGCGGCGCCACTTCGCGCGGCGAGGCGGCGGCAGAGGCCGTCGTGCGAGTCGAGGCTGCCGAAGACCCACCCGCCGCCGTGCAGGAACAGGATGACCCTCCCGTCCATGGCGTCGGCGGGAACGTACAGTCGCACGTCGAAGCGGTCGGCAACGCGGAAGTCCTCCACGCGGGCGAGGTTTTCGCGGGGGACGCCGTTCGCCGCGCACGCGGCCTCGTACTGTGTGCGTGCCTGCTCGACCCCGAGCGTGTGAAACGACGCCGCACCATTCGCGCGGAAGGCCTTGAGTGCCTCCGCGGCGTCTCCGGCGATGGGTCGGCAGCTGTACGGATCGAGCAGGCTCATGCCGCGATCCCGTAGTCAGCCAGTTGCAGCGTCTGCGTCAGGGTGCGGTACTCATCCACCGTGCCGCACCAGTTGTTGATCACCCGTCCGGCGCTGTTTTTGTACCAGGATGAGCAGTCGGAGGCGTAAGCCGATTCTTCCAGCTCGGCCTGCACACGGTCGTTGAATTCGCGAAGGATGGTGCCATCCACCTCGAGCACGCGCTCTTCACCCGCCCGCAGGTACGCGACGCACTGGGCGATGTACGCTTGCTGGGCCTCGAGCATCGTGACGACTGAGTTGTGGTTGAGGTTCGTGTTCGGCCCGTACACCAAGAACATGTTCGGGAAGCCATCGACCGTCATGCCGAGGTAGGCCTCGGGGTCGACGCCCCAACGCTCATCGAGGGTCTGTCCCTCACAGCCGACAACTCGCATGCCTGCCTGGAACGCCTGGCTACGGAAACCCGTGGCGTAGATCACGACGTCGAAGTCGCGCTCGGTACTATCGCTCGTATGGATGCCAGTCGGGGTGAATCGGTCGATAGGATCGGTGATGAGTTCAACGTTGTCGCGGGTGAGTGCCGGATAGAAGTCGTCGCTACGCAGGATGCGTTTGCAACCGTAGTCATAGTCCGGGGCGAGCTTCGCCCGCAGCTCGGGGTCGCTCACCTGGGCATAGAGGTGCTCGCGGGCCATGTCCATGCCCTCTTCGGAGGCCGAGGAGTGCTTTCGCACGCGCTCGAAGCCGGACTCGCGCATCTCGTGAATTTCCTGGCGGATGTGCCGGTAGGTGTCAGGCTGCGTCTCGAACTCCGCCGATTCGGCGTCGGTGAAGATGCGCTGGTCGCGCGGCAGGATGTAGTTTGCCGATCGCTGGAAGACGCTGAGGTGGCTTGCCGACTTTGCCACCTCGGGCACATACTGCACCGCGGTTGCGGCGGCACCGATCGAGGCGACGCGCTTGCCGGTGAGATCGAGGTCGTGATCCCACTGGGAAGAGTGGAACGTGACGCCGCTGTAATCGGCTGCACCGGGAATCTCAGGCACCAGCGGGGTGCTCAGCTGGCCCCATGCGGCAATGAAACTGCGGCTGCGGTAAGCCTCGCCGCTGGCGGTGACGATCGTCCACGTGGCGGTGCCGGCATCCCACCGTGTCTCAGTGACGTAATGGCCGAGACGGGTGCGCTCGCCGAGTTCATAAGTGGTGCTGAGATCGCGCAGATAGCCCAGGAGTTCCTCTTGCCCGGCAAACATGCGCGTAACGCGCGTGTGCAGGAAGTAGCTGTAGCAGTAGATGACTGACTGGGTATCGCACGCGGCACCCGGGTAGGTGTTGTCGCGCCACACACCGCCAATGTCGTTGCCCTTGTCCAGGATGAGGAAGTTGTCGATGCCGTCGCGGCGAAGCTGGGCACCCTGGCCCAGACCGCCGAAGCCGGCGCCGACGATGACTGCGTCGTAGAGGTGTTCCTGTGTCATGCTCTTTATGCTCCCGGGAAGTTGATGATCTGACGGATGGCGCGTCCCTCGCGGAGGGCGTCCATCGCGTCGTTGATCTGGTCGAGGGGGATGTGGTCGGAGATTAGGGACTCGACCGGAAGTTTGCCCTCGCGCCACAGCTGCTCGTAGCGCGGGATGTCGATCTTGGGCACGGCGGAGCCCAGGTAGCTCCCCACGATGGTGCGGGCCTCGGCGGTGAGGGTGAGGGGGTCGATGCGGGTCTCTTGGCCGGGGCGGGGGAGCCCTACGGTCACCGTGATGCCGCCGGGGGCGGTGAGGTGAATGCCGTTTTCGAGCGCGAGCGGGTGCCCGGCAGCTTCGACCACGACGGTGAAGCGCTCGCCGGAGGCCAGTGCCTCGTCGGGGGTGAGAGCCGCGGATGCGCCCATGGCGAGGGCCGTGTCGAATTTGGCGCTTTGGGCATCGATGGCGACGATGCGCTGTACGCCGAGGGCGCGAGCGGTGAGCAGCGCGGCCAGTCCAACGCCGCCGAGCCCGATCACGGCCACGCTGTCGGTGGGGTTGGGGCGGGCGACGTTTATGAGGGCGCCGCCGCCGGTGAGCATGGCGCAACCCAAGAGTGCGGCGACGTCGGCTGGGACATCGTCACCGACCGGTACCACCGACCGGCGCGAGACCACGGCATAGGTGGCAAAGCCGGAGATTCCCAGGTGGTGTTTGATCGGGGTTCCGGCGGCGTGCAGGCGCTGGCCGCCGCTGAGGAGGGTGCCCTCACCGTTGCTGGCCGAGCCCACCTCGCACGGCATCCGCCCGTTGCTGGCGCAGCCGCGGCAGTCGCCACAGCGGGGGAGGAAAGTCATCACCACGCGCTGGCCGAGCTGTACGTCCTCCACTCCGTCGCCGAGCTGTTCGATGATGCCCGCCGCCTCATGGCCGAGCAACATCGGCAGGGGGCGGGGGCGTGAGCCATCGACGACGGAGAGGTCGGAGTGGCAGATGCTTGCCGCTTCGATGCGCACCAGGATTTCGCCGGGGCCGGGGGCATCGAGGGTGAGCTCCTGCACACGGAGGGGCTGAGAGGTGGCGTACGGTGCCTCGGCGTCGGAGCGTTCAAGGACGGCTCCGCGGATCGTCAGCGGCAGAGGTAGGGACGCGGGGGGTGAAGTGCTCATGGGACTCCTTTGGCGGCGCATGTTCGCCCTTCGAGTCTGCGGGGGGTGGTGGATGCGGCACAATGGAGAAAGCCACATAACATGATGCAATTCATAGAGAAAGTCACAACACATGCCTGGATCGCTCGAAGAGCTCAGCCCCGCGGTGGAGCGACTGCTCATGCGCGTGCGCAGCCTCGATGCGCCCGGGGCCGTGGTGACGGCATCCGAACTGCGCGAAGAACTGCTGCGCGACGCGCGTGAGCGCTCCGACGATCGCCGTTGGCGGCAGATGGCCCTCGCGGTGGCGCGCATCGCGCTGGACATGTCGGGTGTCCGCGAACGCAACCAGCTGCTACAGGACATCGTCGTTCAGGCGCAGCAGTTGCTGCGGGTCGACCTCTGCTACATCAGCCTGAACGACTGGGCGGCGCAGAGGACGTACGTGCACTCCACGACCGGCGTCGTCACCGAGGCATACCGGACAATCAGCATGCCGCTGGGCGCGGGATTACTCGGCAACGCTGCAGGGGCGAAGACTTTCGTGCAGACCCGGGACGACATGAGTGACGACTCGCTCGTGCACGTGATCGACGCCATCGTGCAGGGCGAAGGGGTGCGCGCGATTCTCGGTACGCCCATGCGCGTCGACGGTGAGATCATCGGGGCCCTATCAGCGAAGGTCTGAGCGGTCATGGGGTAATTATCCTCAATCATCTTCGGAAACGAAGAATCAAGCATTGGTATTCGGTGAGCGAGCTATTCATATGAGTCTGACCCACTGAGAGGCAGTGGAGTGAAGCCCACAAATGAGGCGAAGGCTATCTTGTCGCTGCCGAGGGCTAGCATGAGTATTTCGATGAACAGGAGAAGAAATGTCGCTGAGTTTTGCCGCACTAAACGTCCTCAACTTCTTAGTTGATCAGATTGAAAACGACCAAGTGGTACCGGCCGATGTCTGCCCCCAAGATGAGCTTTCCGAAATTCATCATGAATTGCTGGCACAGAACCTTGTGGTGAAGGATGACCGTCTCGCCGGGGACCCAAATTTTTGCATACTGCCAGCAGCCCGCGCCAGCGCTCGCCGGCTGAGCAAACGGTATCGCCAGGCAGCCATTCAGCTTGAAATCATGTCCAAAATTGAGAACAATCCGGATTACGGCTCCACGGAAAACTACTATCCACCAGCAAGCGTGCGCGGCATTCCAGTTGCGAAGGGCGAGTACCAGCGAGCAGTCTCCCATCTAACAGAATGGGATCTCATCAAAGGGTTCAAATACGGGGGAGAAGGGCTTATCCGCCCCGAGCTCACGCCCAATGGATACTCCGCACTCGAATCCGGCTACAGCCCGGAAGACTGGATCTCGATGAACAAGGGACATACCCCAACGATCTCCAACATCGGCGATACCAACACCATGAACATCAACGGGCCCGTTGGAGCCGCGCAGCAAGGCGACCACAACACCGCCACCGTGACGCAAAATGTCGGAATCGATGCAGAGGGGTTCGAATCCGCGCTTCGACAAATCCGAGAGATCATCGACAGCGCAAACCTAGAAGATGAAGACCGGGAGGCCGTGCACACTCAACTTGAAATGATCGACGAACAAGCCAAGAACGGGGCAACACAAGGAAGAATCTGGGGATTCTTCCGCATCCTGGGTAACGCCCTACCAAAAGCGCTGGCTACCGAATTAGCCGATCTAATCGGCCAGGCCGTTTCCTCATTGCCCGCATAGCCGGCACTCTCGCGCTCCGATGTTCAAAGCCGCTGAGCATGTTTGCGGCCCACAACTATCGAGCATAGGAAAAGCGCCCCGGAGAGGCACAATTGTCAGATCATTCCAAGCGGGGCGCTTTCGCTCACTATATCAGCCGGCTCCGGATCCAGGGAGGGACAACGGGACAGTATGTCCCCCTATCCCTCCGCCAGGAGCTGCTGAATTCGCTGCGGCGTCAAACCCAACGCGAAAGCCATTTCCTGCTGACGCCACCCCGCAGCCCTCAGCTGCTGAAGACCTTGAAGGCGCTTCTGATCCGCCCGCTCCTGAAGCTTCCGCGCTTCGGCCGCCAAATCCTGAAACTCCCCAAGAAGGACAGCAGCCTTCTTCGGATACTGCACCTGAAAATCAATACTCACCGACTCGGGGTCCGCCCCCAAACTTTCCGCAGCCCTCACTCGACTGATCTCCCAAGCGCGCTTCAACGATGTCGCCTCCACGGTGTGCGAAGGATTTTGCAAGGTCATCACCCACCCACTGCCATTCTCAGCACGATGCGCGGTGGCCACCACATGAGACCCACCGGTACCGGAGGACGGAGCTGCACTCTCGGAGCTAGGAAGCGGCTTCCCCGCCGCCATCCACGCCGCAAGCTTCTGGGGACTGTACCGCCGAGCGCGCTCGCCGGTTACGGGGGGTGAGCGGAGATCCATGGTGGTGCCGTTGAGCTGGGCCATGAGGTATCGGAAGTAGGAGAGCTTGATTTCGGCCTTTTCGGCGGCCTGTTCAATGGTCAGTCCTCGCATGGGGGTCTTCCTAAGTGTAGTGTTTCTGGTTTGGCTAAATTGTAGCAAGTGGCGATTGACAAAACTATCCGTGCTCCAATAAGTTAATCAGTATAAACATATTAGGAAGGGTCATGCTGCACACCTACACCCGAGCCCAATCGATCGCCGAAGGGAAGCTCCTCGACGTTTCCGACCAGGCCTACACTTTCGGCTTTCGCGTCCCCGTGGCCATCTCAAAGGCCGCATGGTCCGATACTGTGCAGTGGGACCACGGCGGAGTCCAGGACGAAACCGGGCGTCTCGCCGATGTCCTGTCCCTGGGCGTGGCCAGCGTGAAAGCGCCGGACGAACACAACGCCAGTACTCGTCACTACACCGTGTACCGCACGCCTAACCAACCAGATGCTCAGGAAGCCGAGGAAGCTCATCTGAAAATCGTTTGCACCGCGGGGGACCAAGGGGAGCCGGTCGTCACGATCATGCGCCCCGACGAAGGCTAGAGCCCAGCAGCAGGGCTTAGATTGCGCCAGTACGCAAGGAAGTACCTGCCCGATACTGTGAGAGCAAAACCAAGCGGGCTATTCCGGTGGTGAAACGCTGAAGCTCAAGTCATTACACGATGAATTCAACCTCTGTGACTGCCCAGGAAGGCGAAAAGCCATGTCGAAGTTTTCAGCAGCACACACCCTTGCCCTCGACCTGGTCGACCTCGCATTCAAGCTGACCACCAAGTTGAACCGCCAGCAGCGCGAAGGTACGTCCAACCAAGGCGACCAGGAGATTTCCCGGACCGCTGGACACCTTGGCACCGTCGCCAACAAACTCGCTGAAGCTACCGTCATCCTCGCGGACCAAACCCAAACATTGGACAGGGAGCAAGTCGGGGACGCGCAACGCGAACAACTATTAGAAGCCGCCGAACTCCTCAGGCATGCCTCAGAGAAGCTCATCTCCACCCAGCCATAAACGGTACGTCCCCCTAAACGAAGCACCGGCGAGCGCCGGTGCTTCGTTTAGGGGGATTGGGTGTTTACCGTTCGACGTAGATGGCTATCCCTGTGGCTCCCTCTGGGACTTGTGCGAAGGCCGAGTCGCGGGCTCGTTCATAGGTGTCGGCGGCTCTCGAAGTCCTCGCGCTGGCGCGCATCCTGCTTGGGCGGCTCGACATTGCTGAGAAGTGCCTCGGCTAGAACCGAGCACGACCGACCCATGCCAGGTGGTTTGGGGCGACGTGGAGGCCGAGTCGGGTGCGCCCCCGCAGGACCCCGACGCGAGTTCGACCCTCCACTACTTGCAGACCTTCAAGTTGGGGGTTGGCCAGGGCTTGATCGATGAGGATCGGCCACCTCTTCCATGTGCCGTGCAAGTCCCACATCTCACGGACACCAACGTGGCAACCCTGGCTGCGGACCTTGACCCAATGCTCGGGTTCCTCGGCGAAGTACTCGATGAGGTCGCTCTCCGAGGCACCCGTGGGCATGGTGATTAGCGCTTCCAAGGGGACGATCTCGACGCGCCAGACGATGGTTGTCAGATCCATATGTCCGTAGTCGTCGAGGAACGCGTGGTGATCGGAATGGTCGTAGAGCCACTGCCTAGCGACGTCATCGGGCCAGAGGTGCAAACCTTCGGTGTCCCTGTCACCGAGGAAGGCGGATAGACCCGCAGGACTTTCTCGGGCGGCCCGAGCGGCCTCAATGAGGTCGGGGAGATAGATCGGACGATGCCCTTTCTCAGGCATGGCTTTCCCCGACAGTGACACTGTCCCACAGGCCGATCTGCTCGTGCTGGTGACGACGTTCGCGCTCCTCGTCGGTGAGAGCGTAGTCGAGGCTGGCGGATTCGAAGCGCTTGAACTGGTAAATGGCGTGGTTCATGTGCTGGGCATTGAACAGGCCGAGGTTGTTGAGCGTCTTGAAGTCGGCCACTGACAGGCCGGTGACGCGTTCGAACAGCTCCGAGTCGAGCGACTCGATTACGTGCTTGAGGGATTCCTCGCGGTAGTCGGTGGTGTACATGAAAACCGGGATCTTGGCCAAGAACTTCTGTAGCTTCTCGCGGATCTCGGAGCGCCACTTGGCGGTCTCGGACTGCTGGTTCTTCTGGTCGGAGGTGAGTTTGCCGCCCTGGTCTCGTTTGGCTTTCTTGAGGTCCTTGGTGTTGGTGATGACCTGCTGGGCGTTGTCGACCAGCGCGCGGAAGTCCTCGACGTTTTCCAGGGTCTTCATCAGGGCCGGCTGGGCCAGGACTGCGGAGAGGGTGTGCTCGTTGACATCGACGAGCAGAGGGGAGTTCCAGCGACGAGCCAGCGCGGCAGCTCCGACTCCAGCGCTGGCCCAGTCCAGCACCGCGGTGGCGTCGAGCTGGGTCATCGCTCCCCCGGTGAAGCCGAAGATCGGCAGGTAGTTGATCAGCTCGCCGATGGCCTGCGACGGGGTGGTGTCGCCGGTGGTGGCGAGCTTGGAGCCGTACTCGGCGACCAGCGATAGGGCGCGGTTGGGGTCGGACTCGAAGACGAAGCAGACCGGCTTGCGCAGGTCGAGGTTGCCCTCGGCGTCACGGTAGGCCCACGGGGACTGGACGCGGAACGCGGCCTGGAAGTAAGACTCAGGGCTCTTCTGCGACCGGAGCATGAAGATCGCGCCCCATTCGCGGACGGTGACGCCGGTCATCAGTTTGCCGACCGACAAGGTAATCGAGCCGACCGCATCGCCCTTCTTGACGTCCTCGATGGCACGCTCGACGGGTGGCAGGGCGGCTATGCCCTGGCCGGCCTTGTTGCCAGCGGCGACCACGATCTCGAATTGGGAGAAGAACGGATGATGGCGCAGCATCTCGGCAATCGCGAAGCAGGCGGCGACGTTGTTCATGTACCAGACCGAGTGCTTGACGGCGGATTTGAACCGGACGGCCTCGTATGGGAACGGTGGCTTGTCCTGGGTGAGCACCTGGAGCTTCATCTGGTCCGAGAGCTTGCCGCGGAACATCTCCAGGAACTCGGCCACCTCGTCGGGGCGCTCGAACTCGAAGCCGTCGTTGGTCTTGGTGGCATTGAAGAACTCGTTGAGGCTGAAGCCGTTGAACTCACCGTCCTCGGCGTAGCCCTCGGCGTTCTTGCCCATGTCGTAGGAGTACATCTGCATCTGGGGCAGGGCGATGTATGGGTTGGGACCCTTGGCGTTGTCCCATTCGGCATTCTCGCGCTGCTAGTCGACGTAGGTCCAGTTGAAGATCGCGTCCTCGGTGAGTTCGCCGTCGGTGATCGCGCGGAACGGGGTGCCCGACAGATACAGGTAGTGGCTAGCCTTGACGGCCAGTTCCTCGGCGAGGCCCTCGACGGTCACCTGCTCGTTGGGTTCTTCCTGTTCGGCCTCGGTCTTGTCAGCGGGGTCGTAGAGGGCCCGGGCGGAGTCACGCCAGGCACCGAAGTGGTACTCGTCCAGGACGATGGCGTCCCAGTCGATCAGGTGGATGGCCTCGTTCTTGGCCTTGATGTTGCCGTCGGCATCGCGGCCACCGAGGTCCTGCAGAGAGGCGAACCAAACCACAGGGCCGTCGTAGTCGGCGGCGTCGTCGCGCTCTACTTCGCTGGCCTCCTTGTCGATGTAGCGCCAGCCGTCGAAGTCGACGTGGGAGACCAGGTCATCGTTCCAGGCCGTGGCCACCGCGGGCTTGAAGGTGAGCACAAGCACCCGCTGCCACTCCATCTCCTTAGCAAGCTGGTAGGTCGAGAAGGTCTTGCCAAAACGCATCTTTGCGTTCCACAGGAACTTCGGTGCCTTGTTGTCTGCGTGGTTACGGAAGTAGGCTGCAGTGGTCTCGACGGCGGCGCGCTGCTCGGGGCGCATGTCCAGCTCCGTGGGTGTCATTTTCGAAGTAGCCTGAAAGGGCAGTCCGAAGTCGAGTGCACAGCCCCCGAGCTGCGCACCGCCAGCGGCGATGAGCGCCGGGTGATGGTCGGCTTTGACCGCGGCGGCTGGTCCCCGGCACTCTTCGCCCACATCGACCAAGCAGGTTTCGACGTCCTCACCTGGCGCAAGGGCACCACCGAGGACATCGCCCAGAAGGAGTTCACGACCGCCTCCCACACCGACGAACATGGTGAAACCCGCTCCTGGGAAGCGGCCGACACCCGCGTCGAGCTTCTTGCCGCGGGTACCGGGGAACTGATGCCGATGCGGCAAATCAGCCGCATCGTCCCGGGCACCAAGGGCCAAACACCCCCACCGGTTCAGCGCCACCACCGACCCCAAGATCCTGGCCCTGCCCGAGCCGGCATGAATCAACGAACCAAAGGAAACCGCCGAAAAAGAAGCAGCCTAACGGCCGTCTAACTCACCTTCGTACCGCTTGACTTGAAAAACTCCGCTGATGCCAAAGCAACGGGCTTAGTTTTCCGTGACACCACGAATACAAGCTTTGAAGATTTTTCTGCAGTTCGATTCGATACCTCGCTATAACGTTTACAGCTCCGACCACCAACGTGCCAGCGCTGAAACTTCAGGCACGGTGAAGCCCCATTGCGGCCAAGTCCGAAACGATTAGGAGCTCAACAATGCTGTTTCGGGCGAACTGAATCCAATAGGAACCCCCAGTTGTGGCATTGGTTCCGATTTGATTCGGCAGGCCGGGCCAGCCCCGAAATCCCCGTCCGGGGACAGGAGGCGTCCGCCCGGTGGTCCAACCACCGGGCGAACGCCACCACATCGAATAGTTTTCCGCAGCTGCGAAAAAAGCTACCGCTGCTTGAAGACGGTGTCCTGCCATTCCTTGTGCGCGGTGGTGTCGTGCGAGACCAGCACATGCTTGATGTTGGTGTACTCCTCAAAGGAGTACGCGCTCATGTCCTTGCCGATGCCGGAGGACTTGTAGCCGCCGTGCGGCATCTCCGAGGCCATCGGGATGTGCTCGTTGATCCACACGCAACCGGCCTGGATCTCGGCCGCGGCACGCATGGCAAGGTTCACGTCCTTGGTCCAGGCCGAGGCGGCCAGACCGAACTGCGAGTCGTTGGCCAGGGCCAGGCCCTCGTCCTCGGTCTCGAACGCCAGCGCCACCAGCACCGGGCCAAAGACCTCGTCCTGCACTATCTCGCTGTCCTGCGCCGCATCCACGATCAAGGTGGGGCGGTAGAAGGCACCGGGCAAATCCGGAGCAAATCCGCCAGTCAGCGTCCGTGCACCGGATGCCACGGCGCGCTGCACCATCGAAGAGACCTTGTCGCGGTGCGCGAAGGAGATCAGCGAACCCATGTCCGAGTCCTCGACCGTCGGGTCCCCGACGACCATGGAGCCCATGAGCTCGGCAACGCGTGCGGTGAAGGTCTCAAAGAGCGAGGAATGCACGTAGGCACGGGTCGCGGCGGTGCAATCCTGGCCGGCGTTGACGGTTGAGCCGGCCACCGCACTGTGTGCCGCTGCCTCCACGTCGGCGTCCTTGAAAACCACCAACGGCGCCTTGCCACCGAGTTCCAGGTGCACGCGCTTGCCGGTCTCCGAAGCCATTTCCATGATCCGGCGGCCCACGGCCGTGGACCCGGTGAACGAAGTCATCTTCACCAACGGGTGCTTGACCAGGGCTTCGCCAACGTCGCGGCCGGCACCGACCACGACGTTGAAGACACCGTCCGGGATCCCCGCCTCGGTCGCGATCTGCGCAAAGCGCAGCGTGGTGCCCGGGGTCAGTTCGGAAGGCTTGAGCACGATGGTGTTGCCAGCGGCAATCGCCGGAAGCACCTTCCAGGCGGCCATCTGCAACGGATAGTTCCACGGGGCGATCGACCCGACGACGCCAATGGCCTCTCGGCGGATCATCGAGGTGGAGTTCCCCGCATAGTCCCCGGCGGCCAATCCCTGCAGGTTGCGTGCGGCACCGGCAAAGAAGTTCACGTTATCGATGGTGCCCGGCACATCAAACTCGTGGGACATCCGCACGGTCTTGCCGGTCTGCAGGGTTTCGAGCTCGGCCAGCTCGTCGGCGTGCGCGACAAGTGCCCGGGCGAAGTTCAGCAGGTGGTCCGAACGCTCGCCCGGGGTCAGCCGCGACCAGGCGGGGAAGGCCGCGGCAGCGGCGGCCACCGCGTCCTCGACATCGGCCAGGGACGCGAAGTCGATGTCCCCGTCGGTAAGGCCCGTGGCCGGGTTCACTCGCGAAAAGGACCCTCCGGAACCAATCCGGTGGGTGCCGTTGATGTACTGGTGGCCTTCGGTGAAGGTCGTCATTTCCGGTTCTCCTTGCCGCTGACGTTTTCCTGGGAATCGGACGGGGTGACATAGACCTTGCGCAGGGTCTCGGTAACCGTCCAGGTGGTCTTCATGCCACCGCTCAGACGCATCAGTGCGCCTGGGAAGAGCTCGGTGCTCTGTTCCGGGGCATCGCCGAAGGGTGCGATCACAACCGTGCCACGGCCGGCGGTGATGACGAAGATTTCCTCGGCCTCGACGTCATACATCGTGCCGGTGCTCATCTCCCACACGCCGAAGTCGGCGCCGCCGATGCTGCCAAAAGCCACCGAACCGGTGGTCGGGTCATCGCCACCGTTCTGCTCGGGGGCCACTGCCTCGCGTGACAGCTTGAGGGCCGCGACGTCCACGCGGACACCACCACCCAGGGCGCCGTCCAGTTCGCTGGCGGTGGTTGGTGTTGAGTTGCTCATGAGTCGAATCCCATTCCTAGTGAGTCCATTGTCTTGAGGAAAAGTCCACGTTGCCCCTTGTTGCGGTCGGCGCGGGCAAGCTCGCTGGTCATCATCTTGACCCCCATGTAGGCCACCGGCTCCGGCGGGAACGGGATCGGCTTCTTCTTGACCATGTCCAGCTCGGTGCGCTGGGTCTTCTGTCCGGAGAGCAGGTCCAGCAGCACGTTGGCGGCGAATCGGGTGGCACCCACGCCGAGCCCGGTGAAGCCGGCAACATAGGCGACACGACCGTTGTGCGAATGATCGAAGAAGGAGAAGAAGCGGCTGCAAGAGTCGATCGCCCCGCCCCAGGCGTGGGTGAATTTCACCCCGTCCAGCTGCGGGAAGGTGAAGTAGAAGTGGGCGACGAGCTTCTTGAAGGTCTCGGGCTTCTGGTCATACTCGGGCTTGACCTTGCCGCCAAAGTAGTACTCGGCGTCGTAGCCGCCAAAGAGGATGCGCACCGCGCCGTTGGCGTCCCGGGTCATCCGGTAGTAGTGGAAGCGGTTGTTCAGGTCGGCCAGGCCCTGCTTGTCCTTCCACCCGAGGGATTCGTACTGCTCCTCGGTCAGTGGTTCGCTCATGATCGCGTAGTCATACACAGGGATGGTGTGCAGGCGGTGGCGCTTGAGCAGGGAGGGAAAGACGTTGGTGGCCAGTGCCACGTGCTTGGCCTTGACCATCCCGGCGGTGGTGCCCACCGTGATTTCCTCGGAATTTCCCTCGAGGGACACGGCGTGGGTGTTTTCGAAGATCCGCACGCCCAGTTCCAGGCAGACGCGGCGCAGGCCCCAGGCCAGCTGGGCAGGGTTGACCATCACGGTCCCGTCCTTGTCCCAGAGCCCGGCACGGTAGACCGGGGAGTTCACGGAGCCCTGGACGGTGTCCTTGTCCATGAAACGCAGTTCCGGGTAGCGCTTGGCTTCGTCCTTGAGCCACTGGACCTGGTGTTCCTCCGTGGCCAGCTTCAGCACGCCGGAGTAGGTCAGCTCGCACTCGATGTTGTAGCGTTCGAGGGTTTCGGTGAGTTCCTTGAGGTTTTCCAGGCCGAGTTCGCGCAGCAGGTCGTTCTCATCGGGCAGGTGCTGGCGCCCGTTGGAGTCGCCGTGCACCAGCGAGGCCTCGCAGAAGCCGCCGTTGCGCCCGGATGCCGCCCAGCCCACGCTCTGGCTTTCGATCAAAACGACGTCGCACTGCGGGTCGCGTTCCTTGGACATGAGTGCGGTCCACAAGCCGGAGTATCCGCCGCCCACCACCAGCAGGTCGGTCTCCACGGTGCCCTCGAGTGCGGGCAGCGCCGCGGGGCGTTCGGGGTCATCGAGCCAGTAGGGCACGGGGCTCACACCGTCCAATGCCGCGTGGATGACGTGCGCGGGGTAGGTGTCGGCTACGTTTTCATAGATACTCATGTTGCTCTTTCATTATTGGTGGAACTCACGGTGGTGGGGGGGGGGGGGGG